>CALIGP010000001.1 GCA_938021455.1 uncultured Lewinella sp.
ATGGTGATTGTTGCCATTCTATTTCCCATTTTCCTGGGCTGGCCAGCTTTTCTGGCTCCACCCATGTTGGCCTGTATTGGTGTATTGTTACTGGGCTTACTCTACGTCATGATTCAACTTTGGCGGGCCCGTGGGCCAAGAGATTATCACCGCCTCAGTACCGTCTTAAAGTTCTTCCTCCTGGGCGGATTAGGGCTGCTTGCTTTGTTTTAGTAAGGCGCTGATAATCTACACATAAGGTGTTTCGCAACTTTTAGGCGTACTACAGCCATTTGACGGGAGTTCTCAGGGTATTTCATGCCCACATTTTTTAGGCCCTAAAAAGCTACATATTATCTTCGCGCCATGAGCCAAAACAAGACCATCCTTTCTGGGGTACAACCCACCGGTAAAATTCATTTCGGACGCTATTTCGGTGCCGTCGAGAACTGGATTCGGTTACAGGAGAACTACAACTGTTATTATATGGTAGCTAACTACCATGCCATGACCATGCCCTTTGAGGGAAAGAAGTTGGCGCAGGACAGTTGGGAGGTTTGTTTTAACCTGTTGGCCTGCGGCATTAAGCCCGAAAATCTTTTCATTCAGAGTCTTATCCCGGAACACGCCGAGCTATGCTGGATACTGAATTGTTACACCAGTGCCGGCCAGCTATCCCGTATGACGCAGTTTAAGGACAAGAGCGCCCAGAACGCAGAGAAGGGAAGCGAGGGCTTCATCTCAGGAGGCTTACTGACCTACCCGGTCTTGCAGGCCGCAGATATTCTCATCTACAAGGCGGACTTGGTGCCCGTAGGTAAAGACCAGGAGCAACACCTGGAGTTGACCCGTAACATCGCCCAACGCTTTAATAATCAAGCCGGTAAGGAGTACTTTCCCGTGCCGGAGGCATTGTACAGCAAGGTCCTTAAAGTCATGAGTACAGCAGACCCAATGCGAAAAATGAGTGCTAGCTTGGGTGATAAGCATAACATTGATGTGTTTGCGGAGGAAAAAGTTATTCGCAAGCAGATTGGTAGTGCGGTAACGGATTCAGGGACCGCGGACGCTTCGGCAGGCTCAGCGGGGACCGCAGGTGCCATGAGCCCTGGCGTAAGCAATCTCTTTTCCCTGTTAAACGCTGCGGGCGCTACCGAGGCCCACACTTCCCTGATGCAGGACTATGAGCAGGGTAACCTGAAGTACAGCGACCTGAAAACGGCCGTTGCTGACAGTCTGGTTATCATCTCAACCGGTATCCGGGAGCGCATGGCCGAGCTGAAACAAGACCGCAAAGCCGTCAAAAATCAGATCAAGCACTCCAGCCACGAAATCCGGAAAACCGCTCAGGAAACCCTGAAAGAAGTGAAGGACATTTGCGGACTGGCGAATATTCGGTTTTAGGGGCTGGGATATCCTTGCAAATAAAGATGGACAAGTAGGTTTCCCTCAGTGATTCCGTAGGAATCACAGCTAAAAGGGGCGATGATTGTAGAGGCAAGGCATGACTTGCCTCTACAATCTGGCCTATTTGTGGATCCGATTCCTCCGGAATCGAAATAAATACTGGCGCAGTACCACACACGTAGACGTCCTTCCAAGACTACTTCAAATTAATTTTCACTAGCTTTCCGCTAAACAAGTCCCTATGCTCAACGGCCTCAAAAACACCTGGAACGATTTGCGGGAGTATCTCCCCCGGCCTTACGATAAGCTGGATACTACGGCAACGCTTGGACACAAAGTAGGCCGCTTGTTCTCGGTTCTGGCCTTTGACCTGGCGGGCGCGGTTGTATTGATGCTTCTTCTCCAGGCAGTATCTGAAATGGGATGGCTTAATATGGAGGAGCACGCGGTAGCTGAAGCATTTTCATCTATGAGTACAACGGCACTTCTGCTAATGGCAGTCGTCGCCGCTCCCTTATTAGAAGAATTTTTCTTCCGCTTCCCCCTTCGCTTTGAGGCCAACCCATTTATGGGCCTTGCCCGGATCTTTGCTCCGTTTAAAAACACCTCGGTCTCTGATGGCGGTGAAGCGGAACGTAAACAACTCCGGCGGGCTAATTTACGCGGCTGGTGGGATCGCAACTACCGCTGGATCTTCTACCTCTCCGCCCTCCTGTTTGCCTACGTGCATATCTCTAATTTTAAAATTAATGCGACCATCCTGTTGCTCTCTCCACTTTTGGTGGCCGCTCAATTTTGGATGGGGAGTCTCTCCGGCTACCTGCGCACTCGCTATGGCTTTGTCTGGTCGCTTTTACTACATGGCATTCACAACCTCATTTTAGTCGGCGGTGCTTTGCTTTCCGACGGACCCACGGAGGTCTTTGCCATCGACAATGATGATTATCACCTGCTCATCGAGGAGGTGTCACCGATGAATAAGGGAGAGAATGCTTCCTTTTTTACGGAGCCCGACAGCCTCGCATACGTCGAGCAGGAACTAAGCAAAGTGTTGCCCTTCCTGCTGAAAAATGAATACGACCGGGTTGTATATCCCCACGAACAGCGAGACCCTAAAATCAATATCTATTACGGGCGAGAAGCGGGCAGCTCGCCGGCGGAGGCTTCTGTTTTGGAGGCATTAGCGAAAGAGTATGAATTCACCGTTAAGCCTGACCCCGAAAATGAGCTGCGGGCCATCATCGAATTCGAGTAGCTGATCGAGCCTCATTCCATTCCCTTACTCCCTCATTCCTTTATTCCCTTACTCCCTCATGACCTACGCCGAAGCCATCACCGAACTGGATACATTGTTAGCTCAGCTACAAGAAGTTCCCGCTGATATAGATCAACTGCATGCGCGCGTTGCGCGCGCCGAAGTTCTCGTCGCCAGCTGCCGCGCCAAGCTGCGCGGTGTGGAGGAACAGTTGGCGGAACTGGGAAAAACAACCGAAGGGTAAACATGAGTCATCCCTAATTTTTGGGTGAGATGACCATGTATCCTGGCAAAGAATAGGGTTTTAGCGATCAGCGGACAGCATTCAGGCAAAACAGCTCTGAATGCTGTCCGCTGATCGCTTTTTTATGCCAACCAAACTG
>CALIGP010000002.1 GCA_938021455.1 uncultured Lewinella sp.
CGAAAACACGGGCGGTGCCTACATCGAGAAGAACCCGCGTACCTATTATATACGTACCAACGGCATTGTCACCAGCCTTGACGATATCCGCAAGATCGTCGTCGACGTCCGCGCCGGCCGCCCCATCCTGATCGAAGACGTCGGCACCGTCCAGTTCGGTCGGGCTCCCCGCTACGGTGCCCTGGTCCGCAACGGCGAAGAAGCCGTCGGTGGCCGCGTCATGATGCTTAAGGGGGCCAACTCCGCCGCCGTTACCGAACGGGTGAAGGAGCGGGTCATCCAGATTCAAAAATCCCTCCCCGAAGGAGTCGTTATCGAGCCCTACCTGGTCCGCGACAAACTGGTCTCCACCGCCATCGGTACCGTACAAAAAAACCTGCTCGAAGGCGGCCTCATCGTTCTCTTCATCCTGATCCTGCTGCTGGGAAACTGGCGGGCCGGCCTCATCGTCGCCTCCGTCATCCCCCTGGCCATGCTCTTTGCCATCAGCATGATGAACCTGTTGGGCATTTCCGCCAACCTGATGAGTCTGGGGGCCATCGACTTCGGCCTGATCGTCGACGGCGCGGTGATCATCGTCGAATCCATCGTCCACCGCCTCCAGGTCCGTTTCGCCGGGCAAAAAATATCCCAGGCGCAAATGGACGGCGAGGTGACCGACAGCTCCATCAAAATCCGCAGCTCGGCCGCTTTCGGCGAGATCATCATCCTGATGGTCTACATCCCCATCCTCGCCCTCGTCGGTATCGAAGGCAAGATGTTCCGCCCCATGGCCCAAACGGTCATGCTGGCCATCGCCGGCGCACTGATCCTTTCGCTCACCTACGTTCCCGCCATGTCCGCCTTATTCCTCAATAAAAAGGTTACCAATAAGCGCACCATTGCCGATCGCATCATCGGGTTCTTCCAGTGGCTTTATGCCCCGGTCCTTAATGCGGCCCTCCGTTTCAAAACGGTTTTTGTCCTGGCTACCGTCGCCCTGTTTGCCGTTAGCATTTTTGTCTTTTCGCGCATGGGTGGCGAATTCATTCCCACCCTCGAAGAAGGAGACCTGGCCATGCAGCAAATCCTTCCTCCGGGTACCTCGCTTACCCAAAGCATCGAAATGACCAAAAAGGTCCAGGACAAGCTACTCGCCGATTTTCCGGAAATGGAGGAGATCGTCACCAACATCGGTGCCGCCGAAATCCCTACCGACCCCATGCCCGTGGAAATTGGTGACTACACCATAGTCATGAAGCCAAAGGACGAATGGACTACCGCCGATAACCGCAAGGATATGTTTGAAGCGATCGAAGAATCTATGGAAGTCTTCCCTGGTGTCGGCCTTGAATTTTCCCAGCCCATCCAGCTGCGTTTCAACGAACTTATGACCGGCGCCAAAGCCGATATCGCTATCAAGCTCTACGGTGCGGATCTGGACGTCGCCTTCCAGAAAGCCAAAGAAGCTGAACGGATCATCAGCGACATCCCCGGAGCCGGAACGGTGACGGTAGAGCAAACCATCGGTATGCCCCAGATTCTCGTCGATTTCGACTACCCGAAAATGGCGCAGTACGGTCTCCAAACCCGCGACGTCAACCGCGTGATCAGCGCTGCCTTCGCGGGAGCCTCCGCCGGTACCATCTACGAAGGGGAACGCCGGTTCGATCTTACCGTACGGCTCAAGGAAGGCAACCGTGCCGGTATCGCCGACGTGCAAAACCTGTTCATTCCGCTCGAAAATGGCAGCCAGGTCCCCCTGCGGGAAGTGGTCTCCGTCGAACTCGTCGACGCGCCCATGCAGATCAGCCGCGAAAACACCAACCGCCGCATCGTCATCGGCGTCAACGTTGGCGATACCGACGTGGAGACCCTGGTCGGCGACATTCAATCAGCCCTCGACCAAAACATTGAACTCCCTCCTGGCTACTATTTCACTTACGGAGGCCAATTTGAGAACCTTCAGGCGGCTTCAGCGCGGCTCGCCATTGCCGTTCCGGTAGCCCTGGCCCTCATCTTCATCCTGCTGTTTTTCACCTTCGGTAGCTTTAGCCAGGCCGCGCTCATTTTCGTGGCCATTCCACTCTCCGCTATTGGCGGCATCCTTGCGCTGGAACTCCGCGGCATGCCCTTCAGTATCTCCGCTGGCATCGGTTTCATTGCGCTCTTCGGGGTGGCCGTGCTCAACGGCATCGTCCTGATCGGCTACTTCAATGAGCTTAAAAAAGAAGGCTGGGACGACGTACGCGCCCGCATCATCGAGGGCACCAAAGTCCGCTTGCGGCCCGTCATCATGACCGCCTCCGTCGCCTCCCTCGGCTTCCTCCCCATGGCCCTGTCCACCTCGGGCGGCGCGGAGGTGCAGCGGCCACTCGCGACGGTGGTCATCGGCGGCTTGCTCACCGCCACTTTCCTCACCCTCATCATACTCCCCATCCTCTACAGTTGGCTGGAAGGCTGGAAGAACCGGAGGAGTGGCGTGTCTAAAGTAGCCGTCTTAATACCATTACTATTGTGCTCTTTTTGGGCGCGGGCGCAGGTGCAAAGCGAGTTGGAGGAGCAAGGCGACCCTACCCCGATGACCCTGAACGAAGCGGTCAACCTCGCGATCACCCGTAACCCAACCGTTGCCACCGCAAACGAACTCACGGAGCAAAGTAGGAGCCTGCAAAACCTCCCCTACTCTCCCGGCAACACCGACATCAGCTACCAGGGAGACGGCTTGTTCCGCGAAAACGGACAGCGCGTCAGCCAGCTCTCCGTGGTGCAGCAGTTCGCCCACCCCGCCGGTATCCGGGCCACCAATGCCGTTCAGGATGCCATCGTGCGTTCCAACGAAATCAGTGGTCGACTTACCGAGGCCGAGCTGGCCCTGGAAGTAAGTAAACGCTATTATGAACTCCAGCAGCGGGAAGCATTGCTCCGGCTTTATGAACAGCTAACCGCCACCTACGCGGAGTATTACCGAACGGCCTTGATCCGTGCGGAAACCGGCGAAGCAAACCGCCTCGAAGCCCTCAACCTCGGCTCCCGCCTCCGGGAACAGGAGTTGCTGGCCGAACGGGCAAGGCTAGCAGTGTCCTCCCTACGGCAACGACTCGGTGTATTGATCGGAGCCGACGGCGACGTCACCGCCAGGGACACCTTAAGTCAGATTGCCCTCCCCTTCTCCATCGATAGGTCCATAAATACACTCGCCGTCCAACTGGCGGAGCAGGACATCGCCTTCACCCGCGCCAATATTAACCGTACTCGTGCCGAACTCAAACCCGGCTTCCGCCTCGGCTATTCCGCCCAACAGTATTTCGAAGGGGGTTACCTCAGCGGTATCGAGGCCGGTATTACGCTGCCCCTTTTCAACAAGTCAACTAAGAGGCGCATCGAGGCTCAACAGTTGGGCGTCGCCGTTGCGGAATCCCAACTGGAAGCTACCCGCCTCCACCGCCGTAGCGAACAACTGGAGGCCAGTAACCAGCTCCGTGAGATCGAAGCTTCCCTGACCTTTTACCGGGAGCAGCTAGCCGTGGTAAACCCTGAAATCGTTCGCATCTCCCGCCTCAACTACCGAGCCGGTGAGATCACTTACCTCGAGCTGCTCAGCGCACTCGATATGCTGGCCGACAACAACATCGGCTACCTCGAATCCCTCCTGGCCTACAACCAAACCGTAGCCCGTATCCAATTCCTCAACCAATAATTCCATCGTCCCGATGAAAACTATAAAGCAACTAACCAGTGCCCTCCCCGCACTGCTCCTAATCCTCCTCCTCAGCACCTGCGACCGCGGCTCCACTGAGCCTGTCGAACGTGCCCAACAACACGAAGAAGGGGACGGCCACGACCACGACGCACCCGCCACCGAGAAAATGGTCGACGATAAGCACGGCGATGATGAACACGAAGACCATGACGGAGAACACGAAGAAGAGGAAGGCGTCCACCTCACAAAGATTCAGATGGAAACCATGGACATCGGCTTCGGTGATTTCACCAACCTGAAAATTAACGATTTCGTTTCAGCTACCGGCACCCTCGATCTGCCGCCCAACGGCTATGCCGCCGTAAGCGCTCGCGCCATGGGGTTTGTGCGCAATTCTCGGAATTATGTGGAAGGTGATTATGTCAAAAAAGGAGCGACACTCGCCTACCTAGAGAACCCTGACTTTATCGATCACCAACAAAACTACCTGGAAACCTCCGCCGAACTCACCTTCCTGCGCCAGGAACTCGAACGCCAGGAAACGCTCCTGGCTGCGGATGCCGGCATCCTCAAAACCGTCCAGCGGCTCCGCTCCGAAGTTGCCGCGAAAACGGCGCGCCTGGCCGGGATTCGGGAACGACTCGAATACCTGGGCATCAGAACCGCGAACCTGAGCGCCGAAAACATCACCAATCGCATCACGCTTTTCGCCCCACGCTCCGGATATATTACCAGCATCGCCATGCACGATGGTATGTACGTCGAACCCGCTACCGCACTGATGGAACTCATCGACGAAAAGCATTTTCACCTCGAACTGGATGTTTTCGAACGGGACATTACCAAAATCAGTAAGGGGCAAAAAATGACCTATACCGGTCCTTCAATCGGGCCAGAGCGTTACGAGGCCGAAGTACACGTGATCGGCAAGGAATTCAACGAGGAAAATAAAACCGTGCGCGTTCACGCTCATCCTTCCGGAAAGCAACCACCCTTCGTACGAGGTCGCTTCGTCGAAGCCCGCATTTTCCTTACCGACCAAACCGTCCGGGCGCTTCCGGAAGACGCCGTTCTACGCGAGGGCGACTTCTCCTACATTTTTGTCGCACCGGCCGAAAACAACAGTGACGAGGTGGAATTCGAACGTCTCCGCGTCAACCCCGGTATTACCGACGGAGGCTTTACCGCCGTTCGCCTCATCGATCCATTGCCGGATGGTATGCGCATTGTCACCCAGGGAGCCTATTTCGTCTACGCCCAGAGCCAGGCCGGAGAACTCGAACACGAACACTAAACGATCATGAATAAAAGTATCTATAAAGTTACCGCCATGGACTGTTCGGCCGAAGAGCAAATGGTCCGGATGCAGTTAGAGCCACTCCCTCAGGTGGAGCGGCTCGACTTCGACCTACCCGCCCGACAACTAACCGTATATCATCGCGATGTGGTTACTCCCGTTACCCAAGCCCTCCATCAGCTTAAATTAGGAGACCAATTACTCACCACTGAAACCGCCGAACTTCCAGCAGTGGACGATGATAGTGCCCAGCAAAAAAAGATCCTTTGGTGGGTACTCGGCATCAACGCCGGGTTCTTCCTGGTCGAAATGGTTTTTGGTCTGATTTCCGGTTCTATGGGGCTTATCGCGGATTCGCTCGATATGCTGGCCGACGCTTTTGTCTACGCCCTGAGCCTGTTGGCTGTCGGTGCGGTTGCAGCCCGTAAAAAACAGATCGCCGGTTACAGTGGCTATATCCAGATCGGGCTTGCTGTTCTTGGCTTCGTGGAAGTACTACGTCGCTTTATTGGTTATGGGGAAGTGCCTGACTTTAAGGTCATGATCATCGTAGCCTCCCTGGCTTTGGTTGGGAATGCCGTCTGTCTGTGGCTTATCCAAAAAACCAAGCGAGGCGAAGCCCACATGGAAGCCAGTTACATCTTCACTTCTAACGATATCATCATCAATTTTGGAGTAATCTTATCCGGTGTCCTCGTCTATCTCACCGCTACACGTTGGCCTGATTTGGTCGTCGGTAGTATCGTCTTCGCCGTCGTACTCCGTGGGGCTTTTCGCATTTTGAAACTAGCTAAATAATCTATCGCAATACACAATCATGAGTAAATTAGAACTGGACCTCCCCGTCCTACTCCCCGAAATACCCGACGAGCGCGACCAGTGCGTCACCCGCCTATTGGCTGCCCTCAACGCCGAAGCCGGCATTGAAAAAGCCCACATTAAGGAGGGCACGCCCGCTGAGGTTTGTATCCATTACAATCCTGAACAACTGGCTCTGAGTAAAGTAAAAGCCATTGCCAGGCGTGCCGGCGCGGACATTACTTCCCGCTATCGGCATTTGCTTATCGATGTGACCGGCATCCGGCACCAACGTCACGCCCGCCAGCTCGGGGAACAAATCGGAAAAACACCCGGCATCCTCGAAGCCGTCGTATCAGGTGCCGGGGTAGCCAGGATTGAATACGATAGTACCCTCACGGACGAAAATACCGTGCGGGCCGCGATCGCTGACACCGACCTACAAATGGGAGGCACGGTCAAAAGGGATGAACACGCCGGCCACGACCACGGCCCCAGAGAACACGGAAAGGAAAAACACAGCGGCGGAGACGGCCACAACCACGACCACGGTGGCATCTTCGGCGAGAATACCGAGCTCTATTTCGCCATTGCCAGTGGCGTTTTCTGGCTCGTCGGTCTCATCCTGAGTTTCCTAAGCGGTGTTCCTGAACTGGTTTCAACGGTGCTGTTCGTCATCGCCATCCTGCTGGGAGGTTACTTCATTCTTATCGAAGCTATTCAGACCATCCGTCAGGGTAAGTTCGAAATCGACTTCCTGATGCTCGTAGCCGCCGCCGGTGCCTGCGCGCTCGGGGAATTCCAGGAAGCAGCCCTCTTGCTATTCTTGTTCAGCATCGGCCATGCCCTGGAAAACTACGCCATGGGCCGTGCCCGCAAATCAATCGAGGCGCTGTCCGACCTGGCCCCGCCAACCGCGCTAGTCAAACGCGATGGCACTACCACCGAAGTAGGCGTGGAAAAACTGGCCTTAGGCGACATCATCGTTGTCCGCCCTAATTCCAAAATAGCCGCCGACGGCGTGATCGTCAGCGGAACCTCCGCCGTCGATCAAGCACCCATTACCGGAGAGAGCGTTCCGGTAGATAAAATACCGGTTACCA
>CALIGP010000003.1 GCA_938021455.1 uncultured Lewinella sp.
CATTTAAAAATCGCACTTCTAGACAAACAGTCGTTACTAAGCCGAAAAATCTTGTCATCTCTAACGCTCTCTACCGAAGGGTCACCCCTCTCCTTCGGAGAGGGGCCGGGGGAGAGGTTTTCAACCCCGAACTAAAACAGCAGCCCCCCATGCCAGACACCACTAGCCAATTAGAAGACCTCACCGCCGAAAACCACCTGCGCACCGTCATAGATTTCCTGCGCGAACAGCCCGAGATCAACGCTAAACGCAGAGCCAAGCAGCAGTTATCGCTATTCAGCGGCAGACTGCGGGGAATTGAGGACGATGACATGAACCAGGAGAAAGAGCAGCGGCTGATCGACATTGACTACAATCAGGCAAGAGGCGATTTACTCAAAATACTGCATCGTCACCGCAGAATCATCGATACCATCACGGCAGAGGTTCCCGCTCCTCCCGCCCCCCGTCAACCGGCACCCGACAACTCGCAACCTGCAACAAGCAACCTGCAACCTGCAACCATCCTCTTCCTCGCCTCCGACCCTCGCGGCGTTGGCAACTTAATGGTAGACACCGAGATCTCAAAAATATCCATCATCATCAGTGACAGCAACCTCCGGCTAAAACCGGAGATGGACGTCCGCCGCGACACCCTGACCCAGACCATCCTCGACGCGAAGCCCAGCTATGTCCACTTCTCCGTGCACGGCGTAGACGACCAGGACGGTTGGAACCCAGAAGGCATCATTCTACAAAACCGGGAGCGAAACCCGGAGGTGGCCTCCACCGAAGACCTGAAGGACATCTTCAGTACTTTACAGGATGTGCTCAACCTTCAACTCGTCTTCCTCAACGCCTGCCTGAGCGAAAACCAGGCCCGGGTCATTTCGGCTTACGTCCCTTACGTCGTCGGTATGTCCGACGAAATCGAAAACGGTGTCGCCATCAGCTTCGCCGAGGGCTTTTACCTGGGCCTCTCCCGCTACCCCGATAATATTCCCTTTGCGTTCAAGATGGGCCTCCGGCAGTTGAAGGAAGACGGTCATCTGGAGCAGGAATTACCGCGTTTATTTCATTTGGGAGTGGAGAAGACGGTGGTGGTTTCGGGAAACACTACAGAAGGACAGTTAGAAGTAGACTTAACAGACGAATAGAAGCAAACTTAGCCCTTTTACCGAACCTTCGGCCCAGTACCGTACTTTTAGCCCCAAACCACCCACACTTTGGAAAACGACTTGGTAAAAAGAGACACCTCCTGGCTTCACTTCAATGCACGCGTACTGCAAGAAGCCACGGATCCACGAGTGCCACTTTACGAACGAATCAAATTCCTGGCGATCTACAGCTCGAATTTAGACGAGTTTTACCGAGTGCGGGTAAGCAGTTTGCGGCAGTTTAAAAAGATACCAAAAGAGCAGCGAAGGGAGCTATTCACCTTCAAGCCGAAGAAGGAATTGAAGACCATTCGCAAAATGGTACAGACACAGCAGAAAGAGTTTGGTCGCATATTTGGGGAGGAAATTCTGCCCCAGCTCAGGGAAGAAAACATCCACCTGATCCACGGAGATGAGATGAATGAGGAACAGGCAGCTTTCGCTGCTCAGTACTTCGATCATGACATCAAGCCACACCTTGATCTTCATTGGTTGCCCGGACCAGATGACGACAGCTCCGAGCTCCCCTTTCTGAAGAGTGGACAGCTCTGCCTGGCCGTCAACTTTGACGAAAAAGAAGCGCAGGAAGCGGAAGAAGTTGCCCTGGTCCCTCTACCCGGAAAGAAGCTACCTCGCTTTGTAGTGCTCCCTTCTCCCAAGGCAAATAAGGAGGCTTACTACGTCATTTTCACCGACAGTATTATTCGAGCTAACCTCAGCCGATGGCTGGACCGTAAAGTGGAGTTTGGCTACGCCATCAAGCTTAGCCGGGACGCGGAGTTGTACATCGACAATGAGTTTGACGGAGAGCTTCACCAAAAAATTGAAAGTCGGCTCGCCGAACGAGACGATGGTTTACCAACGCGTTTTCTCTTTGATGCCAGCATGCCCAAAAAGCTAAAGAAGCGGCTAAAGGCAGCGCTCAACCTTTCCAAGTACGACATGATTCCCGGTGGGCGCTACCATAACTTCACGGACTTCTTTGGCTTCCCACTGCCCGATGGACGGGAGGACCTTCGGTATCCTGACTACCCGCCACTACCCCACCCCCGGTTGGAAGGCGCAGAAAGTTTGTTCGACGTGATGGAAGCCAGCGATATTCTACTGACTTTCCCCTATCAGCAATACGACTACGTTCCCGCCCTGATCCGCGAAGCAGCTAATCACCCGGAGGTAACGACCATTCGAATCACTCTGTACCGGGTAGCGGGCAAATCTGCCGTAGTTATGGAACTGCTCAACGCCCTGAAGAAGGGCAAAAAAGTAGAAGCCTTCGTAGAGACTAAGGCGCGCTTTGACGAAGCCAGTAATCTTTACTGGGGTAAGGAGTTAGAGGAAGCTGGCGCCTTTGTGCGCTACAGCTACCCAGCCGTAAAAGTGCACACTAAATTGCTGCACATCCTACGGGAAGGTTCCGAAGGAGAGACGATCCACTACACTTACATTGGTACGGGTAACTTCAATGAAAAGACCGCGAAGCTTTATACCGACCATGCCCTGCTCACCTGCCGCCCTACCCTCGGGGAAGACGTAAAAAAAGTGTTCAGCCTCCTAAAAGGAGAACTGATTCTCCCGAACTGCGAAGAATTGCTGGTAGCCCCCTTTACGCTGCAGTCGGAAATGGTTCGTCTCATCGACGAAGAAATCACCCACGCTAAAGCAGGGAAGCACGCTTACCTCTTTCTCAAAATGAACAGTTTGGAAGAAGCTGGAATGATTGCCAAAATCAGGGAGGCAGCAGCGGCGGGTGTAGAAGTACGCATGATCGTTCGCGGAATTTGCCGGCTGGTGCCCGGCCCCGATGAAAACATTGAAATTATCTCCATCATCGATCGCTTCCTGGAACATGCTCGTGTTTTCATCTTCGGAGGCAATGAGGTAGAAAAGGTTTACATCGGTTCGGCGGACTGGATGAGCCGTAATCTCTTTCGTCGCGTGGAAGTAGTGACCCCCATCGAAGATCCGCTGCTAAGATTAGAACTTCGACGCATTATGGATATGCAGTGGAGAGACAACCAAAAAGCACGCATCGTCTCTCAAAAGCAACTTAATGAATACCGGAAGGTCAAAAAGGGAGACACACTCTACCGGGCACAAGAGGACATTTATAATTTCTACCACCGCAGGCTGAGCGAAATCGAGACCGAGGCATAAGTTTTGCCCCTAAAGACTTGAGAACGCCCTCTAATACCGGCCTTTAGTGGCTGGTAATCAGAGGAATTACGCCCTATAGCCGTCCATTTCTTTGTTTTTCAGAAAAAATGAAAAAAATCTTATTTCAGTGATCGCCACCTATGCGGTAGGATTATCCGGGTTTACGGGTAAATCGCCAAATACTTATCACCTCCCCATAACTAACCAAATTA
>CALIGP010000004.1 GCA_938021455.1 uncultured Lewinella sp.
GGGGGGAATCGGTACCGGTTTCGGCGCATATGTTTCCTTGCCCGACATTTTGGGAGTACAGTAATCAAAATGCAACAATAGCAGCTAGAGTGATGGGGGCAGAAAACCCAAAGGTCATGGCTGAATTTCGTGCTGCATTTCATCGAAGATACAGTGGTCAAGAGCAGGTGTCCGGTGATCAACCAAAGTCCATTTCCATCCCAACCATTTCTTTAGCTGACCGTCCAAGAATCATTCCCTTATCTGCCGTTAATCCTAGGCCAACAAACCCAGGGTGTTTAGGAATGTTTGCTGCTGCAATTTTATTGATCGTCTGCTTATTTATATAGATAATTTTGGCTTCAATCAGTTCTTTTCGGTCTCTATGTTTATTTTTCGTCTCATACCTTCTTTGTATAGGACTCTCCGCGCAGTATCAAATAACTATCCTTGCCCCTGACTATTTGCCGCAACAAATGGACCGGCTTTCATACACTTCTGACGGCTTTTACTGGATAGGTGGAGCGAAAGGCTTGTTTCGTCTCAATGGAGAAACCGCAGAAAAGATCGTATTGCGGGATGAGAGTGGTATTTTGGATCGAGATAATATCATCCAGAGTCAAGTAATTGAAGACGATAAGGGAAAGCTATGGTTTTCAACTTTCAGCTCTCTCTATCGATACGACCCGATTGTGGATAGAATGAGTAAGCATCCAATTGAGTCTAATGGCTTACAGTTAAACCGAGACTATCGGCCGTTTTATTTCGACAACGAGCGACAAGAGCTTTGGCTTAGGGCTGGAGACAGACTTTGGGCATATAATACTGTAACAAACGCTCATCGTCCACTAACGGAAAAAAGTACTGCTACACAATATTCAGTTTTCTCGCTGGCAGACGGTAGCAAACGCATTAGTGGTGCTCGATGGATGTTACCAGGGTTAGAGTTAATGATTATAAAACCAGGCGCAGTCTCTGCAAAAGTATTGGAAGTCGCTCCGACAGAAAAAGTTATTTGTGCCTTACAAATAAATGTCGATTCAATTGCCCTTGGAACAAAGCAGGGCTTAAGGTTGATTAACCTAAGCACTGATTCACTCACTACTTCTTTCTTCAAAGAGGATAGACGAAATGATAATGTGACAAGCCTGCTAAAGACAAAGTTTGGAAAGATATTCGTATCCTATACCAATACAGGAATTGTTGCCATTGGCACAGAAAACGTACAAGAAATCACCTCTTTCGGCTCAAATATAAAAGGTAAAAAACGCGAGACGGACCAGTTGCTTTTCGGCCCCAATCAACAACTTGTTGCAACCCAAATCAATGGAAATATTCAGGTAATACAGCAAGACTTAATAGCCTTTCGAGAACCTATACCACAAGATGTTGGTCCAGTTGCTGGAATGATCCTGAACGGAGTAGAGGAGGTCTCAATATTAACTGAAAGTGGTCACCTTTGGGAAAAGACAGGAGATAATAAATGGTTGGATGCATTCCGATCTGTTTCGGACGATAGGTTACCTAAAACCGGTGCAATCGATTTTGCCAATGATAGTATTTTCATATTGGGAGGAAGTAATTTCTGGGTTCTAACAGAAAGTACGCGACAACATTTCAATAAGCCCAATTCAATCGTAGACAGAATCATGGCACATGCTTCCAACAGTCGTATAGCGATTACAGATGAGGGGCTAAGCACCTTTGGCTTCTATAATGGCCAGTTAAAACTAACGCAACACTCAGAAATCATCCCTCCAGACAAAGCACTTTTAAAAGACTTATATCCGCTAAATGACACTGCGTTTCTTCTAAATATTTTGCCTAGCGAAATTTGGCGAAATACCTTGACCCAAGAAGGATGGAAATTAACGGAAAAAATTAACGGGATCGGGGACATTTATTGTGCGGCAGAACACAGTTCAGGAACAGTTTACGCAGGAGGAAGTCAGGGATTTTTTCGTTTAGAGAACGGACAAGGTCAGGAGGTTCCGTTGAAAATTAATCAATTAGCTGCTCCCCAAGTCCAAACCATCGCCGAAGATGATACTGGTAACTTATGGCTAGGTACAACAGAAGGCCTACTCTCTTGGAACCCAACGACCAAAGAAACCCGCTACTTCAGCGAGTCTGATGGTCTCCACTCATCCCGATTCACCGACGTAGCACCCATCACCCTCCCCAACGGAGAAATCTGGATGGCCACCGATGCCGGAGTAGTCGCTTTCCAGCCCAAAGAGCTGCTAAAAAGAGAACACCACCGCGACCCCTACATCGCCAAAATCTGGACCAACGAAGAGCCCCTCCAATCCGACACCTCCAGCCATTACCTGAAGCGGCTGGAATTGAACTACCTCCGTAACACGCTGAAATTTAAGGTAGCGGCGAAGGGCTTCGGTCGTTCGGCGGCCTCGGGCATTCGTTATCAGATGCTGGGCTATGAGGAGAAGCCGGCCTATACGGATTTCAACACCACCATCCGCTATCCGAATTTGCCACCGGGGGAGTACACGCTGCAGCTGACGGCCATTAACCAGAACGGTTTGCCGTCAGGGGTACGGGAGCTGGCGGTGATCATACAGCCGCCGTTCAAGCAAACGCTAGCGTTTAAACTATTAGTAGGCTTTGGCTTGGTTTTGCTGATCGGTGGCGGCTACGCCATCCTGCTGAGTCGGGAACGGCAGCGGCAGCGCCGCATTCAGGAGCAGCAGGCGCGGCTGGCGGCGGAGCGGGACCGGATTGCGGGCGAAGTCCACGATGACCTTGGTGGGCAACTCTCCAGTATCATGTACCTCAGTGAAGAGTTGCTACTGACCCAAGCCGCTCCTGGCACCGAGCGGGAGCTGAATCGCATCAATGAGCTCTCCCGGAACAGTCTGCAGAACGTGCGGGATATCATCTTCGCCCTCGACAACCGCCGGGGCAGCATCGCCGATCTCGGAGAACAACTAAGGGGAACGGGGCAGGAGTTTTTCGGCGATCGGAATATTACGTTTAAATACGAGGAAGAACTAGAACAACCAGATTACGTCTTGAGTAGCCGCCAAAAACGGAACTTGTTATTGATCACGAAAGAAGCCTGGCACAATACGGCAAAGCATGCGAATGCGACGACAGTACAGTTGCAGTTTAAGCAGTCAGGAACGGGACTACAACTGCTGATCCGTGATGACGGAAGCGGGTTCGACAACCCGGAGCCCAACTCCTCCACTGGCGGCTATGGGCTGGATAATATGCAGGAGAAGGCGGCTTCCATTGGAGGCGAGGCGAGGATTCAGTCGGCGGTAGGTAAAGGGACTAGCCTGACGATCAGCGCACCGCTAAAGCCAGAAACGTAAGCCAGAAAAGACCTTGCTTCTTCCAACTTCTCCCTTGCACCCGCGTAAGCGCCCAAACTAATTCCCACTATGAAAAAAATTATCATCATTGAAGATCGTCGGGAAATTGCCGACAGCATCGGGCGGGCCATCGAGCGAGATGCCGAATTAACCCTGGCCGGAGTGTATTACTCCGCCGAAGACGCGCTCTCCGTGCTGGCGGCTGACCGCCCAGATATCATCCTGATGGACATTGGCCTACCCCGCATGAACGGTATTGAGTGTATGGTGCGCAGCAAGGACCTGCTGCCCGCAGCAGCCGTGCTGATGTTCACCGTTTTTGATACGGAAGACAAGCTCTTCGATGCTCTGCGCTTCGGGGCCGACGGCTATATCCTCAAAAAAGAAGGCATCATCGGTGCCATGCGCGCGATTCGGGAGCTGGCGGCCGGAGGTGCCCCCATGAGTCGGGAAATGGCTAAAAAGGTCCTCACTAGTCTGCGTACCCCAACCAACGCCTCCCGCCCACTCGATCAGCTCACGCCCCGCCAAAACGACATATTGAGTCTGCTGGCGGAAGGAAAATCCAACCGCGAAGTTGCCGGTCAGCTGCAGCTAACGGAGGGTACCGTGAAGCAGCATGTCCATGCTATTTACCGGGTCTTGCAGGTGGCCAACCGCGTGGAGGCCGTGAACCTGTACCTACGGCGATAAAAAATGCCCTGCACGGAGGGTGAAAATCACCGTTCGCGAGGGCATTTTTAGAAATACGTTATG
>CALIGP010000005.1 GCA_938021455.1 uncultured Lewinella sp.
TTCTGAATATCCTGCGGGCCATCAGCACGGAGAGCATCGTGATATTTTCCACGCACATCGTAGAGGATATTGCCGACTTATGTACTGATATGGCGGTGATGAACCACGGTAACCTGCTGCTGCACGATACGCCAGAATCGGCCATGGCCGGTATGGCTAACCGGATTTGGACCACTAACATCGCCGCCGCTGAGCTGCCAGAATACCAGCTACGCCACCGGGTCCTTTCCTCTGCTTATAACCGGGACAATAGCCTGCGGGTTAGGGTTCTGTCGGATGTGCCACCAACTGGATTTCGAGCCGCTGTGTCGTCGCTGGAGGATGTCTATTTCGCGGCGATGGGAGAGGTGGAAGTGGTCAATGAGAATTGAACTGACCATACTATCAAACTATCACTACTACCATACTATCACTACTATCCTACTCTACCATGTTCCCCACCATCTTTCGTCACGAACTCCGCTACTGGGCCAGCCAACCGCTCCCCTGGCTCTACGCTGCTGCGCTCTTCGGTTTGTCTTTTCTCACGATGTGGGGCATGTCTGCGGAAGCGACCGGAGGCGAAGATGCTGAGGTGCTCAACTCCGGCTTTCGGCTGGTCTTTATGGCCAGTTACCTCAATTATCCAATACTCTTTTTGCTGCCCACCATCGTCGGAGCGGCGTTGGCTCGCGACTACCGAAGCCGGATGTACACCGTCCTGTTTTCTTATCCCCTTACCAAGGCGGATTACCTGCCGGCCAAGTTCGGCGCAGCCATGTTGATTGCTGCACTCATCGTGGCGGGCATCGGCGGTGGCTTCGCCCTCGGGGCGATGATGCCAGGGATCCCCGAAGGCGTAGTTACCTCATTTTCCCTCTTAAATTACCTCGTGCTATTTGGAGTGTTCCTGCTACCCAACTTGCTGTTGTTTGGCGCCATCGTGTTCCGGATCGTGGTCGGCACGCGCAACGTTTACCTGGCCTTTATGGCCATCATTATGGTCGTCATGTTACAGGCACTGGCCAGCGGTCTTTTTGGAGGCGGCGACGCAGATTGGCTGGTTGGTCTGCTAGATCCTACGGGCGTTTCGGCGGTGAAAGACGGCGTTCGACAATGGACGGTGGAAGAGCGTAATGGGCGGATGATTCCTTTCACGACCCTCTTAATCGCCAATCGTAGCTTGTGGCTGGCCGTTGCGCTGGGGCTTTGCTGGTCAGCCTGGCGAACGTTCGACTTTAGTCAGTTTGGAAGTTCGGTGAGTGGACGGAAACCGGAAGCCGAGAAGCCGACAGCAGCAATTCCTCGATCCACAGAACGGCCTTCGGTTGGCCTGCACTACGGTACCCGACGGGGGGTGCGGACGGCCTGGTCGCTCTCTACTACAGATTTCTGGTGGATTGCCCGAAGCTGGCCTTTCGCCGCGCTGCTCCTGACGGGCTTTGTGCTGGTCTTCGTACAACAGAGTCAGATGAATCCGCCCTACGGTTTTGAAATCCAGCCCACTACGGCCACGATGCTGGCTATCCCGATGTTTATCTTCAGTTTCGTAATCAATCTAGTCACCTTTTTATACGCTGGTTTGCTGGCGCAGCGGGGGCGAAGTAGTGGGATGGGAGACTTGATTGATACTACGCCGCAGCCCAACTGGGTATTGTTGCTCTCCCGGCTTTTAGCGATCTTGAAAGTGCAGCTGTTACTGCTGCTGATTGTGCTGGTAGCGGGCGTCATCACGCAGGCAATCAGCGGGTACTTTCGCTTCGAAATCGGGCATTATCTCTTCGAACTGTTTTGCCTGCACTTCGTCCATTTCCTGATCTGGGCCTGCGCGGCTACCTTCGTTTATAATTTGTTCCGGAACCTCTATCTGGGCTTCTTCGTACTGCTAATACTGCCCTCGGCGGTTGGGATTTTCGGAGAGATCGGTAAGCAAACGGGCTGGTCGTGGTTACAGTCTGGCGTCTTCAAATTCAACAGTGTACCGGGCGTAGACATTGGGTTCCCGTTTTCTGATTTCTTCGGCTACGGAACGGGACTGGTCTACTTCGCGGTCTTTAAGAGCTACTGGTTTCTGGGCGGTCTTTTACTGCTGGCGGGTAGTTTATACCTGTTTCGGAGGGGCTATGTTTTTTCGTGGCGCGAACGCTGGATGCAAAGAAAGTTAGACGGCAAGGGACTAAGGATAATGGTGGTCGCCTGCGGGCTGGCATTCCTTAGCCTCGGGGCAACACTCTTTCACCACGACCACATCGGGGAGCAACGAATGATCGATGAAGCTACCTACGATGCCTTTCTGGTGAGCAACGAGCGGGACTTCGGCCGCTACGCCAATCTTCCACAACCTAGCCTGGCAAGGGCACTAATCAATCTGGATCTCTATCCGAAAAAACTAGCCTACGAAGCGGCCGGCACACTCTGGTTCGCCAACCGAACCAACCAACCCCTGGATACCATCCTGCTGGCTTCCAGCCTGAAGGACGTGGGCGAATACACCATCCTGAATCCGCATCAGGTAATAAAGGAGAATGGGGAACTACACTACCGCTTGCTCTTGCTGGACACTCCGCTCTCCAGCGGAGATTCTCTCCGCCTCGACTTCCAGATTCAGAATGCCCCCAACGGTCTCCTACGCGCTAACGACCGGGTAAAAACCAACGGTACCTACCTGTTGGGTTACCACATTCTGCCTACCCTTGGTGTTCGGGAGGCCTATCTCTCCAACGCTGAAAAACGGACAAAATACGGCCTTGGTGATCGCCCAGTTCGTGAGTTGTTGCCTACCGATACGACCTTGCTCGGCTATGCTTTCTCTGGCAATAATATGGGCAGGATAGATTATGAAACGACCGTCAGCACCGCTTCTGATCAGGAGGCTTTTTCTGAAGGTGAACTTGTAGAGCAGTGGCATAAGGGTGGACGGAATTTTTACCGCTACCGCTCCGCCAAGCCGATCGTCAATAATATCTCCTGGCTGTCGGGCCGCTACGAAACGGTACGGGATACGGCGGGGGCTTTGCCACTGGCCTTCCATTACCTGCCCGAGCATGGTCAAAACATCGACTACATCCGCCATGGTGTACGATCGGGCGTCACTTACTTCAGCGAGCTTTTTGGTGAGCTGGAGCACAACCGCCTGCAGATGGTAGAATTCCCTAACGAATACGGTAGCCATGCTACCCTCAATGCTAACCTAATCCCTTACTCCGAGAGATTACTGCTCTGTGACGTGGACCACACGAATAACGAAGTCTTCAACGTCCCCTTCTTCACCGGTGCGCACGAAGTGGCGCACTACTGGTGGGGGCATCGGGTGGATCCCGCTAACATTAATGGCGGGCGGATGATTACCGAAGGGCTGGCGGACTACCTGGCCATCAAAGTCACCGAACGACAGTATGGCCCCGAGTTCTCCCGGGGTGTACTCAAGTTCTTCCAGCAACGCTACTTCAATGTGCGTAATGGCCGGGGAGATGAAGTGCCCCTCCTAATGGCTAACGAAAACCAGGAGTACCTCAACTACCGAAAAGCCGCCGTGGCTTACCATACCCTAAGCCGCTACCTGGGCGAGGAGACTTTCCATGCCGCACTGGCACGCTTCGAGCTTAAATACCGGTTTGCCCCTCCTCCCTTCGCAACCTCTCTTAATCTGGTAGAGACCCTCCGCGAAGCCACCCCCGATTCCCTACAGTACCTGATTACGGATTACTTCGAGACCATTACGCTCTACGACAACCGACTTGAAAGGGTCACCCTTCAAACGGGAGAGAACGGTCAGCATCAGGTAGACTTCGACCTCCGGACGATTAAATACCGTGCTGATGCCAAGGGCAAAAGGTCCTACGTAGACGAAGCCGGCAGAAGCATTGGGGACGGGGACCTGCGTTCTTTGCCACTGGCTGATTATATCGAAGTAGGTTTCTACTCCGGGGAACGGCTTCTCGCCACTAAGCGATTAAAAGTGAGCGAAATCAACACACGCTTTACCGTTGAGCTAGCAGAGGCCCCGGACCAGATTATTATCGATCCGGACTACCTCCTGCTGGATGCTGAGCGGACGGACGGCGAATGGCGTAGGTAGGGCGCTAGAGGCTTGTCAGTTCACGTAGTGATTGGAAACATTGCTTCTAAGAACTTCCCCCTGCACCTGCGGACCTCGCTAAACCTATCGTAGTGTTCACGCCCTCAAACCCGCCGTCGTTTCAGGACAGCCGCAATCAAGAAGGCCATCACGGCCACCGCCAACAGTACCGTAAAACTCAACCGCAATGTTCCGATACTTGACAAAAAGCCCAGTAGCGCCGGGCTGGCCAGAAAGCCAACGTAGCCCAGGCCGGCTACCAGAGCAATGCCCTCCGAAGCGGTCACGCCTTTCGTCTTGCCCGCCAGGCGGAACAGCTCCGGAATGATGACCGAAAACCCCATGCCCACGAGCCCGAAACCCAGCAAGGCCGGCCAGTAGCCAGCCGTAAGTACCAGTAAAAAACCTAAAGCCGCCAACAGCGTCCCTCCCATAATGATTTTGAGCGCACCGAAGCGACTAGAAACGCCGTCGCCCAAAAAGCGACCCAGCATCATGGTAGCCGAAAAAGCGACAAAACCGAAGCCCGCCCACCGGTCGGATTCCGTCTGCACTACGTCCAGCATGTACAGCTTACTCCAATGTTCGATGGCACCTTCGCTGCCCATGATCATGAAGCTAAGCACGGCCAGGCCAAGTAACGGCCTGAGCAGACCCAGCTTTAAGCCGCCTTCTTCCTGCCGTTCTTCTGGCGGACTTACGGCTGACCGATAGCTGGAGGATAGGTAGGTGTTGGTCGCTAAAACAACTAATGCTACCGCCAGCATATGCTGCCAGGGCGCGGCAAAGAAAACGATCAACAGACTTCCAATTCCTGCCCCAATAACGCCCCCCAGGCTGAAAAAGCCGTGGGCGGCAGACATGAAGTTTTCCCCGTCTTCCCGTTCGAGGTTAGAGACGAGGGCGTTCATGCCCACATCGGTCAGGGAGGTTAGCATTCCCGCTAGAAAGAGGCAGCCACAAAGAATAGGGAAGGAGGGGGCCAATACGGGGCCTACCATCGCAAAGCCAAAAAGAATGATGCCCGTGAAGCTGACCTGACCCACGCCGAGTAATCGAATGATCTTCGCCGAAAAAGGAATGACCGTCAGCATACCGATGGAGAAGGCCAAGAGGGCTAGCCCCAGCGCACCGTCGTCTAGCTGAAGGTGTTCTTTGACCGCTGGAATGTACAGCGCCCAGGTGCCAACAATGATATTCAGAGAAGCGAAAATCCAGGCAGGAGCGAAGTAACGCCGCGTGCTGAGAATGAGAAGAAGGGAGTGCATGGGCGGCAAGTTACAACGCCGCTATTTTGGCGGCGATGAAACGTTTAGTTGCCGGGTTTTTAGTCAGTACTAATGACTGGTCTAAATGAGCTTTCGCCTTAGAGCTTTCTTCGATTTGCCCGTACAAATCCGCCAGCAACAGGTGAAACCAAAGATGGCCCTTCAGGTCTATTTTCAAGGCTTCTGCGATGGCTGCTTCGGGGCCGTGTACCCGGCTCAGGGCGTAGGTGCGGTTCAGGGCGGCAACGGGGGAATAGTGAAGCTGAAGCAGACGATTATAGAGGCTTAGTACCGTCGGCCATTTTTCCGGGCTTTCCGTTGGGTTAGTGTGCAGAAAGGCGATAGCGGCTTCCAAATGATAGCGCCCGTTTTCACCGTTGGAGGTGGCTGCCGCCAGAAATTTTCTGCCCTGACCGATGAGGCGCTCATCCCAAAGAGATCGGTCCTGCTGGGCATAAAGGATCATTTCTCCGTCCGTACCTGACCGGGCGTCGAAGCGGGAAGTCTGAAAGCACATCAGGGCCAGTAGCGCATTAACTTGTGGGAGGTTGGTTTTTTCGTTTGTGGTGAGCAGGAGTGCCAGCCGGATGGCATCGGCACAGAGCTCCCGGCGGAAGGTTTCCGAGGTGACGGTAGAGTGGTAGCCTTCGTTGAACAACAGGTAAATGGTCGTTAGTACGGCCTCCAATCGTTCCGTTAAGGCATTTGATGGCGGTAATTCGATGGTGGACAATTCTTCTCGCAGTCGACTTTTACCTCGCTGTAGACGCTTGTTGATGGTCGACTTCGTCGTCAGAAAAGCCGCCGCTATTTCGTCGATGCCGAAGCCGCCCAGAATGCGGAGGCAGAGCGCCACCTGTTGCTCGGTGTTGAGCGCAGGATGGCAGAGGGTGAAAATCATGCGCAGCTGACTGTCCTGAAATCCTTCAGGGCTAAAGTCTGGTTCTTGCATTTCCGCTAGCGGGTGGTCCCGCGT
>CALIGP010000006.1 GCA_938021455.1 uncultured Lewinella sp.
CTGCGTAAGGACGGTGCTTTCGTGGAAGCCGGAGACATTGTAGTCCAGGGCCAGCTCATTGGGGAAAGTGGCAACACGGGCTATTCGGATGGACCACATTTACACTTCGCGGTCTTTCAGCCAAAGATGGAAGGGAGGCGGTATTTGGCTACCCGCTTTATGGTGAAGAAGTATCCTGCGGGTACGGAGTTGAAAGAAGGGGTGTTATACCGATAGATTAGAAATTAATTTTTGCCCGGAGGGTTAAATCTATTTCCACTGCTTGTATAACCATTTCATTGCACCTGCGTTTGCGCCCTATTTTGCTAAGCCTTGAGGGGAAGGAAATAAGGAATGAACGGGTAACTTTTATTTGAGGGCTCAAATGAAGTAGGTACTAAACTACCTCAAATGAAATTCCTACCTTCTTCCATTCTCTTTCTGCAAGCCGATCACGTTTACACCCGAATTTTCCTCTCGGATGGCCGCGAAATTCTTCATCGCGGATCCCTCTCCGCATTCTTTCAGAAGCTGAATGTCAACCAGTTCGCGAGAACACACCGCAGCTATATTGTTAACCTTGACCAAGTGGACGGTTACAGCCAAGGCAAAATACTGATTGGACAACACGTCGTCCCGATCAGCCGTAGCCGGAAAAAGGAGATCGTACAGCGGTTACCACTACTGTGAGTCGATTTGAGCTCTGTAATTCCAATGCACACCTCAAGGGCCTTCATTTCATATTGGCGCCTAATGTCGTATTTTGTGGATGGTTAAACTATCGATCATGCACAAATTATTGCTGGCAGCACTGCTGCTTTCCCTGACGCCACTATCCGCACAGTGTCCAACCCTAATGTGGTCGGATGAATTCAATGGTACTTCCCTTAATGAGGAAGACTGGAACATCCAGATCGGAGATGGCTGCGACCTGGGAATCTGTGATTGGGGGAACGGCGAACAGCAATGGTACGCCCGGGAGAACCTGGTGGTGGAAAACGGCGTCTTGAAGATCAACGCCCGTCGGGAAAATATTGGCGGAAAATCCTACACTTCCGGCCGGATTACAACTAAGGGCAAGCAGGATTTCAGGTACGGTTACTACGAAGCCCGTATCAAAGTTCCCGCCGGAGGAGGCCTGTGGCCTGCTTTCTGGATGCTGTCTACCGATGAAGTATACGGCGGTTGGCCCGCCAGCGGAGAAATTGACATTATGGAATGGATCGGGAACGAGCCGGAGACTTTATTCGGTACGCTTCATTACGGACAAGACTTTCCCAATAACTCTAGTACGGGAGACCAGCTGCTGCTGACGGACAAAGCCTGGTCAGACGATTATCACGTTTATGCCGTAGACTGGCAGGAGGACTACATCAGTTGGTTCGTTGACGGACACCGCTATGGCACTAAACGCCCCGGTAACCTGAGCCCGGAGCGCTGGCCCTTCGATCAGGACTTTCACTTTCTCCTCAATCTGGCCCTCGGTGGAACCTTCGGTGGAGCGTTGAGTAGTAGCGCCATTCCGGCCACCATGGAAATAGACTACTTGCGGGTATATGATTTGCCACCGCCCAGTCTTCGCGGCCCGGTAGAGGTGGAAACGGATGCTACCAATGCTGCTTATGTCGTTGATGGCCTGCCGGAGGGAGCCATTATTACGTGGGGCTTGCCTGATGGAGCCGTGATCACGGATGCCAGTTCCTCGAATGGAATTATTGTTGACTTTGGAGAAGCGGGCGGTCGGATAACGGCTACCATCACGAATGGCTGTGAAGACCGGGTCCTCGGCATTGAGGTTTACGTTCCGCCAACTTTTGCCCTCACCAAAGAGTTCAGCTTTGAAAATTTTGACCAGGAAGCGGAGGCCATCTATGAGTTTTCTTCTGGCACCCTCACTGAGGTGAATAACCCAGCCTCGAACAGCGTCAATAACTCAGCTCTGGTTGGAAAGTATGACCGGGATGGCGGAAGTGAATTTGACGTCATCGTATACGATGTGTCGAGCATCGGGAACGTCTCTGGCTACGTTGAGGGAAGCCGGGCTTTCTCGCTCGACGTCTATACCGAGGAACTCCCCGGACAGGAAATCATTCTGCAATTGGAAACCTCGGCCGCTCTGCCCGAAAACTACCCCAACGGAAGGCACAGCCGCTACCGCGCCCAAACGGCTAAACAAGGAGAATGGCATCGACTCACCTTTACGCTACTGGATGAACCCGACGGCGGGGCCAGCGATACCGGTATCAGAAAGATGGTTATCCTCTTTAATCCCAACCGTTTCAACGCGAACACCTACTACTACGATAACCTGGACGGGTACTCGGATAACCCAAATAGTCTGACCGGAGCAACGGCGCTAAATATTCCGGTGAGCTTGTATCCCAACCCGGCCAAGGAAATTACCTTTTTGGACTTTAGCTTAAAGGAAATGTCCACTGTTTATGTTCGCCTGTTAGATGGTACGGGTAAGGAGGTCATGGAGCTACCTGCCTTTGGCGGCTTAATTGGTGACAACCGACTGTCATTACCCATTGCGGACCTGCCTTCCGGCGCCTATTTTGTTCAGCTACGGATTGCTCAGGGATCAAAATTGATACGGTTGATCAAGCAGTAAACCCAGTGACGTAAGAATAATGGTGTTCTTACAACGAAGAAGAGAGGAGCTTGTTAGTCATACAAACTGATCTTAATACTTCAATTCAGTAAAGGATGACTAACACACCTGCTTCAGCACTATTCTCGGCTATTCGCGCTAATGACCTGATTAAAACAAAGACGCTGCTGGAAACGGACCCTGGCCTCCTGCAGGCACGAGACGAAAGAGGAACATCTCCTCTTATTCTGGCTAGTTATTCAGGGCTATTACCAATGACTAAGTTATTAGTAGAGGCTGGTGCGGAGATTGATGCGAGTGGAGCGACCGGCACTGCGCTTATGGGAGTTTGCTTCAAAGGACACGCAGATATTGCCCGCTACCTGATCAGTGTTGGCGCAGATTTGGAAGCCTCTTTACCCAACGGAAGCACCGCTTTACATTTTGCGGCCATGTTTAATCAAGCAGACATTGTTGAATTATTGGTAGCGGCGGGCGCGGACGCAGGTGCAAAGGACGTTGAAGGGCAGACGGCTGCGGACCATGCTCGAAAGCGGGGATTCACCACATTGGCAGAACGGATTAGCTAATCTGTAGGGCGCTGCGTGATTTTTAACCACAAACTCACAGAGAGTTATTGGAGAGGCTGCTTTGCAGCTAGGGGGTAACTACAGGTTTGCTCGGAGGCAGGCATAGATTGACGCGAATTTTGGCCATTGTTCGACTGATGTTCCGAAGGAACGGAAGAGGGTGTTCTGCTCACCGAGCTAAGAATGTTGATCCGAGAAGCTATTGATATCATTGTTGAGTGTCTCTTCTTCTCCTTCGGAAAAAATGCCGCAAAAGTGCCCTGTGCGGCAGCCTCCCACGCGCGGTAGCCCAAAAGACCAACAGACCAAAAGCCCAAAAGCCCAACCTACTCTTCTTCTTTCAATAAGTCCCGACTCATCCGTTTTTTCGTCTTAGCTCCCAACTGCCGGAGGCGCTCCGCCCGACCAACGAGGGTCTTACCATAAATACCTCCCGAGGAGAGTTTCTTCAGGGCGGTGCCGTAGGCCGACTGTGCCAGATCGAGCTGGCGGCCGATCTTTTTCATCTCTTCGGTGAAGGCTACGAAGCCGTCATAAAGTAGGCCGCTCTGACGGGCAATTTCCAGCACATTCTTCTTTTGGTTGTCTTGCTTCCAGATGAAGCTAACCGTGCGCAAGGTCGCCAGTAGGGTAGAGGGAGTAACCAGCACAATGTTGCGCTCGAGTGCTTCGAGAAAAATGCCCTGATCTGTCTGCAGGGCTAGGCCAAAAGCGGGTTCGATGGGAACGAAGAGTAGCAGGTAATCGGGGCTACTGATCTGATAGAGTTGGGTGTAATTTTTGCTGGCCAGGTCACTGATGTGCTGCTTAAGGGAACGTAAATGGGCCATCGCATGCGTTCGGCGTTCGGGGTCGTCTTCGGAAAGAGAACAGTAGCGATCGTAGGCGGTGAGGGAGACTTTGGAATCGATGACGAGGTGTTTCCCTTCGGGAAGGTTGATGATGAAATCAGGGCGTTTCATCTTGTCTTCCTCGTCGCGGAAGGTACTCTGTGCGTTAAAATGGATTCCGTTTTGCAGGCCACTGGCTTCCAGTAGTGTGAGTAATTGCCATTCGCCCCAGTCGCCCTGAGTTTTGCTGTTGCCGCGCAGGGCGCCGGCCAGGTTATTGGCTTCGGTACTGATCTGTTGATTGAGTTGCTGTAGATGCTTGATTTCCTGACGGAGAGATACACGGTCTTTGGTCTCTTCCAGAAAACGGCGTTCAATCTGCTGCTCAAAGCCCTGGATTCGCTCCCGAAGCGGAGCGAGAATGCCGGTAAGTTGCTCCGCATTCCTGGCGGTGAAATGCTGGCTTTTCTCGTGGAGAAGCCGGTTAGCGGTTTGCTCAAACTGAGCGAGACTAACTTCCTGTAAACGTTGCATTTCAGCGGCCTGGCCGTTGATTTTTTCTCCCAAATGACGCAGGTCAGCCTGGGTGGTCGCTAGCTCTTGCCCTAATCGGGTTTCGGCGGCGGTTTTTTCCTGGAGGTTCTCGTAGTGGAGATCGGATTCCTG
>CALIGP010000007.1 GCA_938021455.1 uncultured Lewinella sp.
GACTGGTTATTGGTCCGGAAGGAGCGTTGGCATTTGGGGCAGGTCCACATGGGTAGTCAGGGAGTCAATGAGTTAGATAGTCAAGCAGTCTTCATGGTGGCGTTTCATGGTAGTACTACCACTGCGCCGGGGCGCAGGTGAAATGTATGGCTTTTATTGGCAATGTTGGTGGGTGGTTTCCCTTGTACTATAAGCTTCCTTTGCACCTGCGTCCGCGCCTCCGCTTCATTTGGCAGATGATTATCCACCATTTGCAGAAAACCAACGGTAAAATACGCCGACGTGCCTCATCTTGTGCTGTCCTCATCATCCAGCCAATGAAAAAACCGCTGATCGCGTTATTGCATATCGGATACTGGTTTGTCTTCCTGATACTGTCCATGATGATGACCTATGCGCTGTCCAGCAATGAGGACCTCTCTAATGATGTCACCGAGGAAGTACTGGCCGCAGCCTTATTTTTCATCATTCTTCTGCCAGCCATCATCACTTTCTATACGTTCTATCTTGTCTTATTTCCCCGCTACTTCCGGCAGAAACAAATTGGCTATGCCTTCTTGTTAGGCGTGGTCATATCAATTGGCACCACCTCGCTCGGTTTTGGGTTCATGAGTGGTTTCCTTTATCCGCAGTGCGCCAAAGACATGAATATTCCCGAGGCGATCACCTTCGTCACCATCGCCTCCTTCTTCAGCCTCGTGGGCGGCACCATTGCCTTCGTGATCAAGGGTTTTTCGACCTGGTTCGAAGAAGTAAAGCTCAAGGAAGCACTACAAGACAAAAACCACGCCATGGAGTTGGCACTCGTCAAATCCCAACTCGACCCGCATTTTCTGTTCAATACGATCAATAATATTGACGTCCTCATTCTGAAGGACGCAGCGGAAGCATCGGACTATCTCAACCGTCTCTCGGACATCATGCGATTCATGCTTTACGAGACAAAAACAGAGGAGATTCTCCTGAGTAAAGAAGTGAACTACATTCGCAAATACATCGACTTGCAGAAGATTCGAACGGCCAATACAACCTACGTAGACTTCCAACTATCTGGCGATGTCAACGGTCGAAAAATAGCGCCAATGCTTTTCATTCCCTTCATTGAGAATGCCTTTAAGCACACCCTGAATAAAAAAACGGAAGATGCTATCCGTATCCACATTCGGGTTGAAAAAGACCAGATTCACATGAGCTGTATTAATCGGCTCGAAAAGCATCGTCGGCTCAAAACGGAAGACGGCGGACTGGGCAACGAACTCATCCGCAAACGACTCGAACTCCTTTATCCAAACCGCCATCAGCTGGATACACAACAGAACGAAGCGGAATATCAAGTGCAGCTCACCATCAATTCTTAAGCATGGAAACCCATCGTTGCATCATCATTGAAGACGAGCCACTGGCCATGGAGCGGACGAAAATTTTCGTCGATAAAGTACCGTTCCTTCAGCTCGTAGCCATTTTCGACAATGCCCTGGAGGGATTGACTTTCCTCCGGGAAAAGCCCGTTGACATACTCTTCCTGGACATCAATATGGACGAGCTCTCTGGCATCGAATTACTCGAAAGTAGCAGCATTAGCTGTCAGGTCATCATCACCACTGCCTTCCCGGAATACGCGCTTAAGGGCTACGAGTTAGACGTAACGGACTACCTGCTCAAGCCCTTTAGCTTTCCCCGTTTTTTACAGGCGGCGGACAAAGCCCGGGGCCGGCTGGCAGCGCCAGCCAAGACAATGGACTACCTCTTCGTCAAAACCGAAAACCGGCTGGAGAAAATCTCCATCGCTGACATTCTCTTCATCGAGGGCATGCGCGATTACCGCCGCATCCACACCCGAACCAAACGCATCATGACCCTGCAAACCTTTGGGGAGCTCGAGCGGGTGCTACCGCCAGCACGCGTCTGCCGGGTGCATAAATCCTACATGGTCGGTCTGGCCAACATCGAGGCCGTGGAGCGGAGCCGGATCGTGATCGCAGATAAGCGGATACCCATTTCTGACACTTACCGGCAGGCCTTTTTTTCGCTGATTAATCCAACCTGATTTCAGGGAAGAGAATGGGCTTTTGGTGGAAGGTTTTCCCGCCCTTGCATAAGGGAATTGCGGAGAGTGGATGAGCGGCGGAAGTTTGTCAGACACAATAACCTTCCGACATGACTTCTACCTCCCTACCTCTTACTGCCGACGCCAGCCGCCGGGCGAACAAATTTCTCCAACTAACCCTGAGGGTCTGGTTCATCGTGGCCGTCATCGGCCAATTGTTTTTTGCGGCCTACGTAGGGGCCTTTTACGGTGGCGCAGCCATCAACGGCAATCTTGCTGCCTGGAACGAAGTCCTCACCCCCGGCTATCAGGAAGGGGAAACCTTGAGTAATTTCGTCATCGGCATTCACCTCTTCTTCGCCTTCCTCATCACGCTGGCGGGTCCGCTACAATTCATCCTCCGTATCCGTCAAAGCTTCCCTACTTTCCATCGGTGGAACGGCCGAATGTACGTTACGCTTACCGCCATCGGCGGCATCAGTGGCTTCTACATGATCTGGGCGCATGATGATAGCAGCACCGTGAGCCACCTGGCCATGAGCATCGAGGCTTTCCTCATCGTTCTGGCCGGGGTACTCGTCTGGCGAAAAGCCGTGCAGCGAAAAATGAAACAGCATGAGCAGTGGGCCGTCCGGTTATTCCTCGTAGCCAGCGGTGTTTGGTTTTTCCGTGTATTCCTGATGGGCTGGATAATCGTCAATGGCCGTGCCGTCGGCTTTGATCCGGAGACCTTTGAGGGGCCATTTCTAACCTTTCTTTCCTACGCCCACTACCTAATACCCCTGGCCGTTTATGAGCTCTATTTGTTGGCCCAGCGCAGTAAGGGAACCAACGGTCGTTACGCCATGGGTGGCTTGATGATCATTTGTATCGCCGTTACCGTGATCGGTATTTTCGGCGCGACGGTGGGGATGTGGTTACCGGCGGTACAGTAATCGAAAGCGCGCGCCTATTCCTTATTAACTATACCTAAGCCAGAGGGTAGTGTTCATGAAAAAGCAGATGTGGCGCGCCCGCAGGTGCAAGGAAAAGTTAGAGGAGCAGTGAAGTTAGGCTTTTCCTAATCGGAAAAATTATTTACCCACCATGCATCCTTTTCAGAAAAGTCTGCGTCTCTCTCATTAATTAATTGCACGTTTTTTAACCAACCAAACCACCAAGCATGAAACAGTTCTTTTTCCTCTTCCTGGCCATCGGCCTCTTCCTCACCACCGGCTGCGACAACGATCAACTCGAAGGCTCCGGCAACATCATCAGCGACGACCGCTCGGGGGATTCCTTCTCCGCCATCGACGTCAACGATGCCTTTGACGTGATCATCAACCAGGGCAGCGAGCACCGGGTCATCGTTCGGGGAGACGACAATCTCATCAACCGGATCACCACCTCCATTTCGAACGGGGTACTTACCGCCCGTCTGCAAAGCGGCAGCTACCGAAACACTAATTTCACCCTTGAAATAACAACGCCAACGTTGACCAACGTTGTGTTTAATGATGCCACCGAAGGCATGCTTAACTTCGTTTCCACCGAAGGTATCAGCATAGAGCTCAACGATGCCGCGGACCTCGACATGAGTGGCAGCTCTCCTTCTCTCAACCTGGACATAAGCGACGCCAGCGACCTTAACGGGTTTTCCTTCACTACCGAGGTTTGCACCGCCGACGTAAATGATGCCAGCGACGTGAGACTCACCGTTACCGAACGACTAACGGGTAGCGTTAGTGATGCCTCAGAATTCCGTTACCGCGGCAACCCGGTACTGGACATTAGCACCTCCGGGGCTAGCCAGGTGATTGATGCTAATTAAGTCCGGATAAGAAATTTCTTCTATCAATAGTGGCCGCAGCTGATCCTGAATCAGTTGCGGCTGCTTTTTTTAATCCCTACCGCCTAACCACCCTCATCACCCTACTCTTCCCCTCCACCGTACGAATCTCCGCCAGCAAAAGTCCTCGTTCAAAGTCCGCAACGGATACTTCCAATAGCCGCATGCCATGGCCTTCCTGTTGCCCGAGTAACTGCCCGCCAGCGTTAAAGAGCCGGACGGACGCGATACGTTCGCCCAAAGCATCCACGACAAAAAAGTCAGTCGCCGGATTGGGGTACAGTAGCAGGTCGATAGTGGCATCTAGGTCTCCGGTGCTGGTTGTGCAGGCGCC
>CALIGP010000008.1 GCA_938021455.1 uncultured Lewinella sp.
TCTGTGAACCTCTGTGAAACACCTCCCTGCACCTCTGTGGTTAAAAAAAAGCTGCGAAGCAGCCCATCTACTCCCGATCCAAAACCCCACTCCCCAACACAAACTCCCCAAAGTTCTTCCCCCAAACCTGATAAGTCAACCCCGAAGGATGCACCCCATCGCTAAAGAAAGCCGTGGGGTCTTCGTCCAGGTTCAGTTCTTTAGCCCAGGGCTTGAGGCGGATGATTTCGTCGTTAAAAACGACAGCGGAATACTCTTTAGTCAGCTTCCGAAGCTCCTTACCGTGCCACTCCACCAGATTACCGATTGTCCATTTGATGAGTGGCGTGAAAGCGGGAAATTCTTTAATGGGCGGGATGTTGGCGAAAGCGATTGGAGTACCAGGAAAGCGATCTTGCAAAAAGGCGATCATGTAGGCTACGTCCTTACGGAAATTCCAGGGCTGGGTCAGTTTAAAGGCGTCGTTTCCGGCCGTTCCGATGACAATCAGGTCGGCCTCCGTTTCCACGATTACGGGTAAGACCTCTTCGTTAAGCCGGGCCGCCGTGTATCCGCTGCGAGCATAGATCTTCCAATCCACCTTGCTCTTTAGTCCCTCCGCCAGCACCTGCGCCAGCGCCGCCGTAAAACCTTCTGCTTGTGTCTTCACCCCTACGCTGGCAAAAGTGCTTTCCCCAATCGCCAGTACCCGAAAGGGCTTCCCCTCCCCCACTACGCCCTGCGGCCCCGTAGCATCCGGCAGTTTAGGAACGGCCGCCAGGATTTTCTGCCCGTGCCAATACATGATGGGCAGCGTCGGGATCGCCGCCATAAGCCCCAACAGGTACCGTACGTACATTACTTCGAATTTAGTCGTTCCAGAGAAACATAATAAGCGCCACGGGTCACCCCTTGTTCATCCGTAATCCAGGTTTGTAGCTCCTGCGGTCCTTTTAGCAGGTACATCACTTTTGAGATGGCTTCTACCCCAGGACCTACTTCCAAATTCAACACCTTATCACCCACTTTGAGCACGGCATTCTGGGGATTAACGATAACCCCATCTTTATACCCATCCCCCCCAGGAACAGCCGGCATGGAAGGTACCGTTGCGGCAAACTGACGTGCTACCCCGGGCGGCCAGCGGTACAGGTTGATGGCGTATTCTCCGGCTTCCGCTACGTCAATGGCCCAGTAGCCGTTATGGACTTGACCCGCCCGAATCAGTTTTTGATTCCAGGGAGAGCCCGTTTCCGTATGCCAGTCATGTGCCGTTATCAAGGCCGGATTCTCTGCCGGGTGCCCCACAATTATTCGGCTCATCACTGCACTATCAATAGCGACCTGACGCCACCAGTCTTCGTAGGCTTGTTCGAGCTTAGCGGCCATGTCTGGATTTGCGCTAATCACATTCTCTCGTTGCCCGGGATCATCCGCCAATTTGTAGAGTTCCTTGCCGTTTATCAGCCGCCAGTCCTGCATCATCACGCAGCTCCGTTTTCCCTTTTCCAGTAGCTCCTCCCGCTGGGTGTCCACGACAACGATTCGATCGTTCAGCTCCGCCTGCGCACCATTTTGAATAAGTGGCAGAAGGCTCTGCCCATCCAGTGGATAATCAACTTCTAAAGGGTGGCCCACTACATCAAGCAGGGTCGGCAAAATATCGGTGTAAGTAGTCAGCTCATCATACGCTGCAGGCTGCGGTCCACCTTCGGGGAATCGCAGGAACAAGGGTACCCGGTGTCCGCCTTCATACTCATCAACTTTCCGGCCCCGCATTCCGGCGTTGAAGCCTTTGGTGACGTGCCGCCCCTTATCAATGTTCGCTCCCGAGGAAGTACCATTGTCAGTCATGAAAACAATCAAGGTGTTGTCTTCGATGTCTAAGTCTCGGAGCTGAGCTCGCAGTCGTCCAATATTATCATCCACATTGGCAATCATCCCGAAAAAACGGGGATTGGGGATATCAGCATTATCCCGGTAAGGGTCAACGTATTTATCGGCAATGTGATAGGGGCCATGTGGCGCATTGGTGACGATGTAGGTAAAAAAGGGCTCTCCCTTTTTTGCTTTCTCCTCCATAAATTCACCGGCTTCCTCAAACCATACATCGGTGCAGTAGCCTTCCTTTTTTTCGGGCTCTCCGTTATGGAAATAGGTATCGTCAAAGTAGTCGTTCCCCCAGGCGTCCGGTGTTTGCCCTACGCCGCCGCCGCCGTGGATGAGCACTTCGTCGAAGCCCCGGTCTTGCGGTCGAAAGGGGTAATTATCGCCCAGGTGCCATTTGCCGAAGATGCCAGTCGCATAGCCAGCCGATTGCAGCTCACTAGCCAGCGTAGTAAAGCGGGTAGCTAACAATGAGCGGCCACCGATGGTGTGCCAGGCACCGGCCCGATTACAGTTGACGCCCGACATCAAACCCGCCCGGGTTGGGGCGCAGGTGGTTGCTACGTGAAAATTAGTAAAACGAACACTTTCATCGTGCAGCGCATCCATTTCTGGCGTTTTGAGCCAGGGGTTACCGTGTGCGGCAATGTCTCCGTAGCCCTGATCGTCCGTCATAATCAGCACGATGTTCATCGGCTGGTCGGAAGCAGGTGCGGAAGGAGGAGTCGAACAGGCGGCTAAACAAAGTGCCAATAGCAAAGCTGGGATTAATCTCATAACCGAAATATAGCATCCAAAAGAATAAGCGGCGCGGACGCAGGTGCAAAGATTGTTGTGAGGAGCAAAGTTTAAACCATTACAGGCAGCGGCTGCCTGCCGAAGTCAGCCCCTCATGGCCTCTCCCAATTTCTTCATGTACTGGGCGCTAGTCTCTTTCAGGTAAATACCTAAAGAGATGGCGGTTTTGTCCAGCAGGTTGACGTCAAAGAAAGCGTAGTCGAAGCTATGCTGACGCCCACTAGTGGCCTCTTCTCGCTTTCTGATGAGCAGCTGAAGTTCCGCATCGCTAATATTATTTTCTCCCCCTACATTTATGTACCCACGGATGCGGCGCTCGGTGTCCTCCAAACCCTTTTTCAGAATTTGCAGACTATTGGTGGCTTCCGCCAATATCTTCCGCTGCAGATTTATGCCGTCCACTGCGCGCTTTTTCTCCGTGGCGACTACTTGATCTGTCTTTTCAACGGAGTAATAATGCTCGTCGATGTCCCGGTTAAATTGTTTCACCGTAGCCAGGTGAAGGTCCCCCAGCTCGCGCATCGGCTGAATAATGGCTTGAAACTTGGTCAATTGTAGTTCGTGATACTGCTTCTCTCCGGCGAGGGTTCCTCTCCGGTGAGGGTCGTCCACTTCCAGGAAAAGCCGGGTAAAAGTTCCCTTGACTTCGTGGTCTACTACCCCGAGTTCACTGAGCATCCTTGAAAAAGACAGTGCTTTCTCATTAAAAGCCGTGACGGAATCTAAGACCTCATCCAAAGCTTCCGGGCCGTCATCCTGAAAGCGAGGATCGTTCAGGTCGACGGGTTCGTAGCGCGGCTCAGCCGCAGCGGGAGGAGAGCTTTCCTCCCGCTGCGGTTTCTTTTCCGGCTCGTCATTACTCAATATATCGTCGTAAGGATTCGGCATAGTGGCAAGTTAGGACCTGTTGGGGAATCAGGCAAAGCCTACTGGATCAAGTATGGATAACAAATTGCAGGTTTGAAGAAAATTTTAGACTTCAGTACTGGTAAAAAACCTCTCCCCCGACCCCTCTCCGGAGGAGAGGGGAGACGTCTCCAGCGGCAAATTTGTGTAGGAAGCTGCAATTTGTTACGCACACCCGAATCAATCCTTGTTACCATTCCAGAATAAATTACCACAATCAACGATCAGGATGGTAAAGGTATTCCGGTCAACAGCCGGGCCACACGGTCCGTCGGGGTCATCGGTGATAAAGCGGAACATCACTTCTCCGGCCTCACGGTCACCGGGGCCAGGGATGTATTCCGTTGCCGTCGGGTACCGATTCCCGGACGGGAAAGTTCCGTCTCCCATCGTCTGGAAAGTGCCGCTAGCATCAGCGGGAGTTACCGTGATGATCTGGTTAAGGTCAATGCCGGTAAGGCAACCCGTTTCCCCACTAAAGGTGACCACTTGGGGTTCGCGTGCCGTTACGGTTAGTGTAGTACTTACCTCACATCCGCCAGGTAGGGAGAAGTCAATAGTATATACTTGATCAGACTGCAGATCAGTGATGGTGGGCTCAAAGCTGGTAGGATCATCAATCCCTGTGCTGGGGCTGATCAGTATTTCAAGATCCTCTTGCAGGTCGACGGGAATATTAAGATCAATCTGTTGCGGCCCGTCCATGCATACATCCGCTTCAAAGGGGCCAAAGATGAATGGTGTCGGTGACACCACTTCTATTCTCTGCATTACTTCGCAAGTTCCGAAGGTTCCTCCGATCACCAGGGTTCCACTAGCGAAACCAGGATTTAGCCCATAAGAGACCGTCCCATCTCCATTCTCCACCGCAAAACCGGAGGATACCGGCGAGAAGGAGTAGTCCAGATCTGTACATACACCTTCTATTGTTGCTGTTTCACCGGGGCACAAAGCAATAGATTCTCCGAGCCCTTCAATAAATGATGGAAGAATAGACTCAACGGGAAAAATGGATTCTCCGCAATCACATCCTGGTGTTTCTAACCGTAGCAAAATGGGGCAAATTTCAAGAACATCAACGCCATCAAAGCTGCCAAACAGGGTAATTACTTCTCCACTATCTACGGTGATCATTTCCGTCACGGTAGCTCCCAACTGCACGTCGATGCTGGGCTCGTACATTCCGTTAGCATTCACATCGCTGTAAATTTCAATATTCGTAAGTCCGGAATAGTCTTCGCTTGGGGCCAGGATGTCAAGCTCATAGGATAAATCAATTGTATTTGGGATGGTACCACATTCTGACATCAGCATCGTCTCTCCTCCGATGGTTACCGCTGGCACCACCTCAATTTCCAGAAAGGGGCTTTCCGAGAGAATGGAGCTTACCTCGCACTCCATCATAGTGGAAGCACAGGTTAGTGTATAGTCCTGTTTTACAGCTGCGCTCAATGAATACACACCACAGGCCGCGCCATCTACAATAACGGGAACGCTGAGACATAGCGCTCCTCCGATACCGATTGTTTCGGGGCCCGTGAAGCTGTACATTGTTACACCTCCCCCCAAATCCGTTTCGGTAATTTCATCAATACTGAATCCGGCGGGAGCCAGCACTTCAACCCCCATGGCATCTATCGTCAGTCCATCAGGAGTAGTAAACATGATTTCGGTCTGACTGGCGGCAGACTTGCCGGCATTCAGTGTTGTAATCAGGATATTCGTCCCCGATCCATCTGCTTTGCAGCTTACCTGAAGATTGTCTGGAACGTTAAATTCCAGGAAGGGCTCAGCACCGGTAGGCGGTACTACCCGTAATCCGTTAGAAGCAACAACGGGTAGTATGTTCAACTCTTGACAAGTATTCCGCACGTTGGCTTTAGCTGCTAGTACACTACCGTCAATAAAATCACAAGTAGTCTCTGCAGAAAATGTAATGGCAACGGTAGTTCCCGGAGGTAAAACTCCCGAGGGAAGCCCTGCATTTATTTCTGCCTGATCAAATAAGAAAGCAGTGCCAAATACATTGTTACTATCTGGCGTGGCAACCGGATCCGTCAACATTGTCGTACTTCCTCCAAGTAAGGTAATTTCAAAACTTCCAGAGGTGGCCATCAAGCCTTCAGGCAGGTAAAGAATGGGCATGAAGTCAACAAGAGAACCAGTCCCCGTATTGGCAAAAAGAACACTGTACTCATTGGTCGTACAAAGACTTGATTGGACAGGAACGTCGAAGGTAACCGCTAACCCTACTGACCCCGCTTCGTAAACATAGCATCTGGTTGTATTACAGTTTTCCATCAAAGCATCGTATACCGCCACCTGCTGCTCAATGGAAACACTACTGGAAGGACACCCAGGAATGGAAGTCAAACACACCATTCCTGCATCACAGAATAACAAGTCTGTCACAAGGTCAAACTCAAAGCACTCATCTGCGGGTAAGCCCTCAGGGACTTCCACCGCAAATACCTGCCGGTTTGCATCAGCCGTTACAAAAGAGAACGAAGTAGCATCTCCGCTAATTGATTGTAATGCAACACTAGGGCTTAACACAATCCTGATCGCTCCTGGGCTAAGGCTTTCACCTGCTGCCGGGCATAATGAATAACCATTGGTTTCTGAGCCTGCCAGGTCAATTATTTCGTCATCGTTAACAGAAGAGCTCTGTGTAATGGCCCCTGGCGGCATAATGGGTTGGTCCGTATCAATGATCTGGTCAGTTTGCCGCTCACGGCTAATCTCCTGTGCGCCAGTTGGGTTTAGACGAGGGAAAGGTAAATAGCGAGTACCGATTGGTGCTACGAGGTTACCATCGTTATTTCTGATTTTATCTGTCCAAAATGGCGTGGCTGCATTAATTCTAAACGTCTCAGGCGATTGAAGATCGGGTAAGTAGACATTGGCGGCATTAAAGTCAACGGCTAGCCCAAGCTCAGCGGCATCCGAACAGACACGTAGAAGCGGGATACGGAATACCAAAGAGTCTGGCATCCCGCCCTGGAAGCCAATGAGGGGAAATGTTCCGCCAACGGTAGTTACGTCATTTAGGTCTGGATCAGTGCCACCAAAACCGTTGTATCCCTCGGAGCGAACGCCATCTGCCCGCTCAGCATCCACAAATGAAAGTTGCCCCACAGGACCGGCAGGATAAAGAATCTGCTGACCGGAAACGAATACCGTATCTACAAAAAGAGAACTATCCGGCTCAATGGATATCGGCGCTATTCCGCCAGTCTCCACCGTCGCTCCTCCGGCGTAATAATAGGGCGATGGGATGTCAATCAATACATCCTCGATGCCCGTTACCAGTCGATGTTCATCGACAAACCAATCGTCTGGGATATTGCCAGCGGAGAAACTTACTACCAGTTCGGCTTCACAATCATCCGTATAGTCAATTCTTGATTCACCTACAGCTACGGGGCTACGATAATCGAAGAAATTATCGTCTCTAGAGCATCTACCTGCAGCTACTGATCTACGTTGATTATTTGCTTGTGGCCCGGTATATGCATCAGCACTCAGAACGGGTTGAATGTTTAGCATCTGGGCCGAACCATCCCATCCGGGATTATCTACCAGCACTACCTCGACGGTCATTTTCACCGTATCAAGGGGTAAAAATGCCCCCCCAATAAGATCAAATAGTTGTCCCAGTGCATTAGGCTCTCCGGTGATATTCCGGAAAGAGGCACGAAGAATCCGTCCATCGTTTTGATCCGCACTGGAGTTTCCATAACCGAAGGTGAATCCACCGTTAGGAAATCCTGACATTTCGGGTTCGCCCAATTGATAATAAATGGGATTAACGTTATTTGAAGCGCCGGAATGTAAGTTGACACCTGTCTGAGCCAGGGTACCATTTACCGGCCCCATGAACGAGGCTCCTATATCAATGGTAGTCATATCCGCCCGACATAGAGTCAATGAGTTTATTCTGGCGGTCATCTGATCAAACATTGCGGCAAACCTCTCATTCGTAGAGAAGGGTTGATCACCGAGCCTTAAATCTATGCGAAAATCCAGGAAGCGGTCCGCCGTATTAAAATCAGGGTTCGCTCCTTCCCTCACGGCCAGCATGTAATCAATCAGCAAGGTATCCCCGGAGATGAATCTACGGGTATCTATTTCCGCAACGCCGGAGCTGTCCTGATCGGAGGTACGGCTTTCATCCGTAAAATCGTAATTCTTACGACTTATTTCGGCCGTTACATCATAAGTACAGACACAATCAATGCTGTCTGAATCGACACGAAAGGCAGTGGACTGACAGGTTCTTACTGGAGCACAATCCAATGCTCCGTTACAATCCGTTGTGATGAAGGCATCGACAAAAATTAAGGAAACCGGTGCACAGGCTGCCGTATCAAGGGTGGCATCAAGCGTGTAGGTAAAGTTCATATCCGGCGTTGCGTCGCCGTCATTCACGGTCAAGGTCAATTCTCCAGGAATTGACCGATCGATCATGATGTCTCCTGGTGCAACCACCATACCGTCAAACATGAAATTAGTGAAATCAATGTTTTGGAGGTATAAGTCGGCGCCAAAAAGCTTTAAGACCAGGGCAGTGCTTGCCACACTAGGGTCATCACAAGCAAATGGATCAGTGCCGTCCAACATATAGCTAAACTCAAGTCCCTTGGTTGATGACGTTAGGACTCCACCAAGGTTACCAAATTTATCAAAGTCGTACCCTGCAAAACTTGCTCCACCAAAGGTAAAATCGTCCGTATTCCCGTAACTAGACACATTAATACTTTCTAAATTTTCTCCATCAAGGGCAAATGTCTGGTTACGCGCTCTGGCGTTACACCCCGTTCTCCCCAGAAGTAGTATTTCCCTGAACTGACAGCCAGACCCTGCGGGTACTCCACCGGTAATATCTTCAGAGTTGTTACAAATCAGTTCTCCAGGTTCACAAGCCACCTCATAGGTAACCCTTATACGAGCGGACTCGTCTCCCGGAATATCGTCAAAAAAACCATCGCCGTCCGTATCCTGAAGACCGCTTCCCGTAACGAGGTCGTTAATTCGTAGATCAACCGTAAGGGTACCGGCACGGTCAAGCGTCGGAACTCCGTTGTTGTCGAGATTATCCGTTCCCCGGACACTATAAACATTTGGGTCAAACGTACCCAAAACGGTCATTCCATCCGGGCTTACTAATTGTACGGTAGACAGTACTAAGGCAGCGTTTTTACATCGCCTGATGCGAAAGTTGATGCTTTCCATCTGGTCGCCAATTACTGTCGAACCAGTAGCTTCGAGAGTAATATCAAACACATAAGGAGCACCTGTGGTAAAGGACGGATCTGACATCACCGTAAAATTTGGATCCATCCACAATGGGTTCTGAGAGAAATTTGAAATAAGCCGGCCCGCAGATGCTACGCTTGGTGGCCCTGTACAAAATTCGCCCTCGCAGGCACTTACAACAGTGTATTCCGGGAAGTAATCCACATTAGGAAAACACTCCGTATAGGTATAGCAAACTTGTACGGTTTGCGTTTCATTAAAATCCAGTAAGCCATCGGCCGTAGGATCAAGGATGGCAAAGCTGAGCATCCCGCTAGCCGGATCAATGGCATAATCAGCAGCATCCAGATCAACTCCGTCGATGCGGACGTTAGCAATCATGATACCGTCTTCAAAACCGTAATTGTCCCCCGTAAAAAGATAACCTGTTGCGGAAGCAGCAATTGTTGATTGAGTAACGGCGATTGACTGGCAGGGTTCCGTGTCGGGCCTTCCCAGATTAATCTGCGCAGGAGGTGAAGGGATGATTACTTTTGGCACAATTACATTGCCTCCATAATCCTCCAGGAGCAGTTCCCCCATGCACGCTACCCCATCCGGGTTTGTGTAACTGACATTGATCAGAATGTCTGGGTTATTGATCGTGAAATCTACCCCACACTCCGCACGAATACCGATGTAAAGTACAACTCCACCACCGCCCTGGCTAACTTCATCCAGCAAGAAAGAAGGCGCCTCAACGTTGTCTACACTTATGGTATCCAACTGGGCGTTTGTAACGGAAACCGTGTTGTCAACTATGGCAAATCCACCATACTCAATACCGTCTTCGAAAGAGATATCTATCCGAATATCTTGTAGCGGCGCTATAGATTTGGTGAATAGCATGATCGGGATGGTGTCTCCTGCACCGCAGACTTCGAGCGCATCTGGCTGCGCGTAGCATTCTATACCCCGTAGGTCCTGAATACGGAGCTGGTCCGGGTCAGGAGAAAAGAAGTTTATAGCCGGCAGGGCTACAAATCTATTTTGCTGATAAGTTCGTTGCTGCTGGTTATCAGCATCACGAACGAAACCCGGCAAATAACTTTGGCTATTCGCCAGTAGCAAGCATCCTGAAAAAATCAGAAAACTTAACAACCAAAACTTATTTGAGGTAAGTAATTGTTTTGTGTTTTTCATAGAGATCAGAGTAAGACAGCATAGTAGACCGAAGGAAGAGGGACCTTCGATCACAAGATTTTTTTGGTTTAGTACACCGCAAGAAGACCTTATCAAGATTAGAATCAGAAGAAATCTTATGTGACCGTCAAGCGAAAAAACAAACTCTACCACAAGGTAGCACCAAAAAGCTAATCAATTGGAACTCCTGCGCTGTAGGCAGCCCGCGAAAATATACCAAAGTAGTTTTAAGTGTCCGAATAGCTCTTCTAACCCCAAAAAAAACGGAGACAAAAAAAACCTATTTTGACACAACGACCAAAATAGAGCATCGTAAAAACTCTGCTCTTTCGGTCATGCCATTGCACCTGCGGCCCCG
>CALIGP010000009.1 GCA_938021455.1 uncultured Lewinella sp.
AATGGCGTCGTTGGGCTTACCTACCGACCCATTCCGAGCCTTACCGTACGCGGACTTTATGGACTAGACCGGATTGATAACGATCAGCGTTTTTACAACAGCGCGCTCAATTTTTCCGGATTCAGGCGGAATGGCCGGCTGGTAGAATCCAGCCGCGACAATGCCTCCTGGGTCAGTAATGGCCAGATGGTTTGGGAGCCAAAAACAAAAAGCAAACACCACCCTTCCGCCCTACTGGGCGGCGAGCTACGACGTCAGGAAAACACCTCGATGGTATTCAGCGGGGTTGACTTCCCCAATGATGAAGTGCGCGACTTCAGCGCCATCCCGGAGGCGAACATCAGTCGGGACACCAACATCTTTGAGCAGGCGAAAGCCTCCTGGTACGGTGAGTTGGCCTATAACTATGACTTCCGCTACTTCCTGAAACTCAACGCCCGGCGGGACGCGACCTCCATCTTTGGGGGCGACCAGCAGGCAGGTTTATTCTACGCCATCGGCACTGCCTGGAACTTTACCGAAGAAAGCTTTTGGCAGCGCTCCTTGCCTGGCATCACTAACGGACGCCTGGGCATCAGTTACGGTATTACGGGTAATAGCCGGCTGGGCATCTACACCACGGGCGGGCTCTACCAACGCTTCCCCGCCGAAACCTACGGCGGCCTCCCTACCCTTACGGCTGACGACCCTGCCAATCCTCTCCTGGGCTGGGAACGTAAGCGGCAACTCAATTTTTCCTTGAAATTTAATCTCTTCAAAGAGGCCCTTACCATTAATGCCGAGTACTACCGAAATAAGACAATCGACGGATTACTGACGATCAGTATCCCCCAAGAAAATGGTTTCGACAACGTCGTTGCCAATGCCTCCGAGATATTGAACCAGGGTCCGGAACTCAGCCTCACTTATCGGACCCCAGCTAACAAGAAAGTGAGTTACACCGGTAGCCTTAACCTGGCCCGAAACTTTAACCGTCTCGTCACCATCAACCTGAGCCGGTTGGGAACGGACATTCGCGCGAACGGACGTCTGCTCTCCGAGGGCCGTGATTTCAACCTGGTCTACGGTATTCCCTCCGCTGGCGTTGATCCACAAACCGGCATGGACCGCTGGCAACTACCCAACGGAGAGATTACCAGCGATGCCGCCGAAGCACGGAAACAGGAGAATCAAGTCGTCATCGGCCGTTCCGCGCCAACGGTCATCGGCGGTGGAAATCATACGCTGAGCATCGGTGCATTCAGTATCACGGCGCTGCTAAAACTGTCATTGGGTAGCAGCGTGTTCGTTGACCGGCTGACCTTTAATGACGGGCGACAGATCAGCTTCAACAACCAAAGTATCAACCAGTTGGATCGCTGGCAGCAGCCGGGAGACGTTACTGACGTACCCAGGCTTCGAGTGGACAATTCTATCGTCCCACTAAGTAGTCGCTACCTCTACGACCTGAATTTTCTGCAGATCGCCAGTATTAGTGTGCGAGCGGATCTGCAAAAAATGGGGATAAAACTTCCCAGGGGGCGATCCCTCTCCGTCTACGCCCTGGTCAATAACGTAGCCTATTTTTACAACGACGACACTCCGAAAGACCGTAATGGTGTGGCGGAATATCGCTTCCGGTTTCCGGAGCAGCGAGCCTTTGTGATGGGGATAAAAATGGGATGGTGATGGAAATAAATCTCTCCCCCCCTTTTGCTGCGCAGCTTCTCCGCTGGTCCGGCGGAAAGGGGCTAAAAAAACGCTAAGCGTTCTATGAAATAAATCATAAATAACAATTGTATCTTCTACCTACATAATCAATATCATTACAAGAGAGCCTTTGCCGAAGGGTCACCCCTCTCCTTCGGAGAGGGGCTGGGGGGGAGTTTTCTCTTTCTCCTCTTCCTCCTTCTCCCCTCCTGCGGAGAGTTCCTCTCCATCGAGCCCCAGGACCAGATTTCGCGGGACGATGCCTACGCCACGATGGCCAGCACCGAGGAGGTGCTTCTTGGGGTATATCAACAGATGGGAGGCGTCCCCTATCGCCTTCAGCAGATGATCATGTACCCCGAGATGGCGGGTAACCTGGTGCCGCTCGAAGACATTAATTCCAACGGAAACCCTAATTACAATCGCTACTTCGAAGCGCATAACCTAAACGTTGATCCGCTATACGAGACGAATAATCTTAAGAACCTGTACACGAGTATTTATACCCTGCTCTTCAACGTCAATGATTTATTGGCGGCGCTTCCGGAGGTACCCGATGGTACGCCGGAAGAGAAGGCGTCTTTACGGGGGGAAGCCCTGCACCTGCGCGCCGTCGCCCACTTCGACCTCGTCCGTTTATTTGCCCAGGCACCGGCCTTTACGCCCTCTGCAACCCATCTGGGTATCGCGCTAATCACGGAGCCGGGGACGGTGTTGCAACGGCGTTCCCGAGCGACTGTAGCTGAAGTTTATGAACTAATTGTGAGCGATCTGGAAGAGGCCATTATCACCATTGATCCGGCCCAAAGTATTCGTACGAACCAACCAATTTGGGTCAGTCCGGAAGTGGCGCGGGCGGCGCTGACGCAGGTGCAAGGCTATGCCGGGCGTTGGGCTGAAGTCCTCCGCCTATCAACAGAAATTCTCGAAGGCACGGGCACCCAACTCACCCCCTCGGGGGAGTATGTGGAGCAATGGCAAAGCAGGGAAGTGGCCGAAACGATCTGGGAGATTGACGTGCAGCGCTTTAACGATGCGGGGTCTGTCCGGGTCTCGGACATACTTGCGCGCGTAGCGAGCCTTGGTGTTTTGGAACCTTACGCCCGCATCAGCGATGACTTGTTCAACCTCTTCGAATCAGACGATATTCGTAGGGGGCTTTATCCCGTCGGCCGTTTCGGCCGGCAGTCGACGAAGTATCCAGGTTCTGACTTTGACATCCGAAACCCACCCGTCTTCCGCCTCTCCACCATTTACCTCTGGCGCGCCGAGGCTGCTGCCCGGCTTGGCGACTTCGCCCAGGCGCGGGAAGACTATGATCGGATCCACCAAAGGGCCGTGCCCACGGCCTCGCCCACTAACCTTGATGGAGCCGCGCTGCTCGAAGAAATCCTCTTGGAACGACGAAGAGAACTTGCCCTGGAAGGGGACCTCCTTTTCGATTTGGCTCGCCGGGGGGCAGACATCGAACGTACGGATTGCAACCTCTCCGTACGCTTTTGCTCACTCCCCTACCCCAGCCCTTATTTCATCCTCCCCATTCCGGAAGATGCCTTGGATCGTAATGAAAACCTAACCCAGAATGAAGGGTATTAGACGGTAGCTTTGTAGTCGGTAGACGGTAGTGTTGTAGTCAGTAGACGGTAGGTTTGTAGTCGGTAGACTGTAGATAGCCGCTGCCAACCTACCCTCTACAACACTACCGACTACAACGCTACCGTCTACAACACTACCGTCTACAAAACTACCGACTACAACAATGCAAATTCGCCCATCTCTAATCAATCATTTGCTGCTACTCCTGGTGCTCTGCTCCGCCTGCCGGCCAGAGGCCAGCCCCATCAACCCCGCCCCACCCCAGTTGGGCTGGGGAGATCTGGAGGCGACGCTCTCCATCTTCAACGGTGAAACCGTCGTAACGGCCTACCTCACCCGTGGCTTAGCGAACGGGCTGGAACTACCGCTTAGTTTTTCGGGAACGGCGATTGAAAACGTAGATTATACCCTTCCTGATGGGGATGTTCTCCGCTTCTTGCCCGGGGAGTCAGCGGCAACGCTACGCCTCCGCACTGATGGTAATCCGGCAAACGACCGCATTGACAAAAGCCTCCAACTCAGCCTTCCGACAACGGGCAGCGCCCTGCTGGCAGAACTACGCGACACCCTGACCATTACCTTTGCCCTTGAGCAAACCGTGGACTTAAGTATCTGGGTGCCTACGGGCGGATTTCCGCAGCTTTGGGCTTATACCTCCTTCGGTCCTGACCCCGTTCCGTCTACTGGTAACCCCGGCCGTCACTTCGCCTTCGTCTACGCCAGCCGTACCCGGCCGAACACCATCGGCCTGACGGGCAATGACCCCAGCCGCAGCACCAATGCCCTGAACATTGGTCGGATTTACGAAGACATCTCCGCCAACTCTTCGGGGGTACAACTGCCCAACCTCATTGAACTCATTCCCGAAAGCGAAGGGGCAACGCGAGGCACAGCCCGGATCATCCCGCAGGAGTTCTTCGTGCGCCGCCTTAGTTCTTCGGACCTACCCGACTTCACCATCGGCATTTCCGGCGAAGGCGGCACCTACGACGAGGAAACGGGAATCATCCTGCTAGGCATCCACTTTGATGAGACGGATATTGGCGGTCCGGCAGATACGCTGCGGAATTATTCTTTTGAGTCGATGCGACGTTAGAAGGCCGGGCGGGTTAGATTTAAAATCCCCTTAACGATAGAAAGCCACGAACGGCTTATCTTCGTCACCCATCTGGCGTCGAAAAATCTATAAACCAAATCAATTGAGAGCGATCTTTTATCTACTCCTGGCGGCACTGTTTGCCCCTGGCTGTAAACAATACACCCCGGAGAATCTCCCCGCTGATCATGTACGCTTTGGTAGTAAAGGAGGCATCACGGGTGGCGGTCGGGAATATGTTCTTCTGCTTAATAATGGGAGACTACTCTTTGATGATGAATTTACCGGCAAGCTAGAGAAGGTCGGTAAGCTCACTAAGATTGAGTTGGCGGCGGTGCGAGCGGACTTAGCCGAAATGGACTTCCCAAAGAATGATGCCGCTCCGGGTAATTACAACACTTCGATGGCCTACCACCACGATGGTAGCACAGAAAAAATAAGCTGGAGGCAGCCAGGGGGAGCCCCGACTCCTGAGCTAAAAAGCTGCTATAACTCCCTAATGACGGCCGTAAGGCGTCTGCGCAAAACCGATAATTGATCTACTTTTCCCTTCCTATGAATAATCGTTTCTACTACCTCGCTTTTTCATTATTGTTCCTTCTGCCGCTAAGCGGCCAGAGCAGCTTTAAGACCTTGCCTGCGGCGGACCGTACTTCCAGTCCCGTTGACCTTAGTGAATGGCGGACGAACCCCGACCTGCTACGCCTCCTCCCGGCTCCGGCCTCGGCTTCTACGAGCCGTTTGGCAAACGCAAAGTTTGAACCGGCACGCCTCCACGTTGCACCAATCCCTACCACTGCGGGCGTAAAAGTCTTTGCGGACAAAGAAACGGGCCAGATCTATCACCTGGACGGTCGGCCCACAGATATGGACAAGCATATCCCGGACGCAGCGGATGCCCGGGCCTATCTGAACCTCTTAGCAGCCGATCTCCGCCTGGAGAACCCGGCGCAAGAAATTTCGCTCGCTGAAATTGAGACGGACGAATTGGGACAGACCCACGTTCGCCTCCAGCAGCTTTACCGGGGCATCCCCGTTGAGCCCGCCGATGCCTACCTGCACGCGAGCACCTCTGCGGGCTTTGATGCGTATTTGGGTCGGCTGCAGCCGACTCCCGCCGGAGTAGACATCCTACCGACCAAGACGGCCGCTGAAGTACTGGCCGCAGCACGCACTAGCTTTGGCGACAAATGGAAGGATATTCCCGAAGCACAACTCGAATGGGTAGGAGAAGCCCAGGAACAGTCAACCCTGGTCATTTACTATCACGAAGGAACTCCCCGACTCGCCTACAAACTGGAGTTACACCCCAACCTGGCCAGCCACGTCACCCGCTACGTAGATGCCCACACCGGAGAAGCCATTCATGAGTTGAGCCATATCTGTGGCATGGCGGGGCTACACGCTACCCTACCACCGGAGACCACCAATGTGCGCAACCTAAACAATGACCTGATAAGGCTCAATACTTTTAGTCAGGACGGAGGCTTCTTTCTCTTCGACATCTCTCGCCCGATGTTCCGTACGGTGGGCGAAGACGCCGTTGGGGTCATCCACACCTTAGACGCTGGCGGCCAAAGCCCGCTAAACGATGGTTTTGACCCAACCATTGCCAGCTCTACCAACAACACGGACTGGTCACCAACGTCCGTTTCCGTACACGATAATGCAGGAGTTGCTTATTCCTATTTTTTGGATAAGCACGAACGGAACTCCATCGATGGTATTGGCGGGACCGTCTACTCCATCTTTAACGTCAATAATGAAGATGGGACGAGCATGGACAATGCCTTCTGGGGCGGACGCGCTATGTTCTATGGCAACGGCGATCGGGCGTTCCAGAGCCTACCCAGAGCGCTAGACGTAGCGGGGCACGAGATGACCCACGGGGTAATTACCTCCACCGCAGACCTGGTGTATGAGCTACAGCCCGGTGCCATCAATGAATCCATGGCGGATGTATTTGGCTACCTTATCGAAGGAGAGTCCAATGATCATCGTCTGGGGGAAGACGTCGTTAATACACAGGTCTTCCGGACGGGTGCACTCCGCAACCTTCGCGACCCGAACAACGGCGGTAACCGACTAGGCGATCGTGGCTGGCAGCCCGCTCACATGGATGAATTCGCCAATCTGCCTAATAACGACGATAACGACCACGGCGGCGTTCACATCAACAGCGGCATCACCAACCGCGCCTTCTTCCTTTTCAGTACAACCAATGGTGTAGGGGACGCCCGCGCTGAGCGCGTGTATTACCGTGCCCTGACGGAGTACCTAACCCGTAACAGCCAGTTTGCGGACCTTCGCATTGCCGTCGCCCGGGCCGCCAGAGACCTCTTTGGCGCAGCGGTGGAAACCGCTGCCAACAACGCCTTCGCTGCCGTCGGCATCGGTGGCGAAGCCACCGAAATAGAAGAAGACATCGAGACCAACACGGGAGATCGCTTTTTATTATTGACGAATACCGATCGCAGTGCGCTCTTCCTAGCCGACGAAGGTGGCAATCTGATTGAAAATCCGCTGGCAACCGTTGATATTCTCAGTCCCCCAAGTATCACCGACGATGGCTCAG
>CALIGP010000010.1 GCA_938021455.1 uncultured Lewinella sp.
CAATCAGTTGCTCTTTGCCACTAATCTCACAACAAATGATCTGGGCCACCAGTACAGTGTTCAGCAAATTCGCGTAGGGCTCGATTATAAGCAGGCGGTCCAGTTCGGATTGGGGGTGGATCTCAATTTCCTGGGCTCCAACGAGGGCTATTACCACTCCAGAAACATTGGCTTCTTCGTGCGGACGGTGTTATAAAAATTTTGAGCGGTATTTTTCAATACTCTTTTTTGATGGGGTTTAACTTAACCGTCGGTCGGTCTGCAATACCTGTAGCTAGCCGACGGCTTTTTTAGCTAGGAGACCTCGATTCAATAAAAACCATAACTTCACCCCACACACGATTCCACCCCATGCTCCTACGCTATTCTCTTCTCCTACTTTCCTTCCTATGCTGCACTACCCTATCCGCCCAGGCGGAGAAGGCCGCAGCCGCCGAATTGACCAGCGTAAAATACCGCCACGTAGGCCCCTTCCGCGGCGGCCGGGCCAACGATGCCGTTGGCGTGCCGGGCGATCCGTTGACCTACTACATGGGCAACACCGGCGGTGGCGTCTGGAAGACGGAGGACGCCGGCCAGCACTGGAGTAACATCTCCGACGGATTCTTCGGCTCCAGCTCCATCGGAGCGCTGGCCGTAGCGGCCAGCAACCCCAACATCGTCTACTGCGGCACGGGCGAACACGCCGTGCGGGGCGTGATGACTTCCTCCGGAGACGGCGTCTATAAATCCACCAACGCCGGTAAAACCTGGAAAAAGATTGGGCTCGAGAATAGCCGCCATATTTCCCGCATTGTGGTACACCCAACGAATGAGAACATCGTCTACGTCGCTGTGCAGGGAACGCTGTATGGCCCCTCCAAAGAGCGAGGCATTTATAAAACGACGGATGGTGGTAAGAGCTGGAAGCAAATTCTGGCCGTCGACGAGCGAACAGGCTGCTCCGAACTAAGCATGGTTACCAGCAACCCACTCATCCTCTACGCCACCCTATGGGAATACGGCCGGAAGCCCTGGCAAGTCATCAGCGGCGGCCCGGGCAGCGGCGTGTACAAGAGCACCGATGGCGGGGAAAGCTGGAACAAGATTCAACAAGGTCTGCCTAAAGAAATGGGTAAGATGGCGATCTCCGTCGCTCAGAGTAATCCCGACAAAGTCTACCTGCTGGCGGAGTCAGACTCCGAAAAGCAGCTTGGTGGACTATTCGTGTCCAACGATGCTGGCGGCAGCTGGTCGCGCGTAAGTGGAGACCATCGACTCATCCAACGGGCCTGGTATTACATCGAAGTATTCGCGGACCCAAACAACGAAAACACGGTCTACGTGCTGAGCGCGCCGATGCTGAAGTCCATTGACGGCGGTAAAAATTGGGAGGTCATGTCTGGGCCCCACGGCGACTATCACAACCTGTGGATTAACCCCGAGAACTCAAAGAACATGGTGGTGACCGACGATGGTGGCTGTGGCATCACTTATAACGGCGGCGAGAGTTGGTCTCGGCAAGACAATATGCCAACGGTGCAGATCTACCGATTGAGTGTCGACAATCACTTTCCGTACCGTCTGTATGGCGGTCAGCAGGATAATACCTCCGTCCGGCTGGACAGCCGGAACCTGAACGGTGGGGGCATCGGCCCCCGCGCCATGGTCCCTTCCGCTGGCGGTGAGAGTGCCTTCCTGGCCTTTGACCCCGATGACCCGCGCTACGTACTCGGCGGTAGTTACCTGGGCACCATTGATGCGCTGGATACCGAAACGGGCATATCCACCAACGTGATGTCCTCTCCAATTCAGTACCTGGCCCTCGACGCCAAAGACATGAAGTACCGCTTCAACTGGAACGCCCCGATTATCTGGTCACAGCATGAGCCAAACACTTATTACCATGCTGCACAAGTCCTGCTTCGCACCCGCGACCGCGGCAAAAGCTGGGAAGAAGTCTCGCCTGACCTGACGCGTAACGAAAAAGAGAAGCAGGGCAAAGGCGGAGTCCCTTACACCAATGAATCAGTCGGCGCCGAAAGCTACGGCACCATTGCCTACGTCATTGAATCTCCCCACGAGAAAGGCGTGATCTGGACGGGTAGCGACGACGGGCTCGTCCAACTTACCCGAGATGGAGGCGAGAACTGGAAAAACGTTACTCCTGCAGGCCTGGCCGAGTGTCTGGTTAACGCCATAGAAGTATCTCCCCACGATCCGGCAACAGCCTACATCGCAACTACCCGTTACAAATTTGATGATCATAAGCCAGGGCTTTATGTCACCCGCGATTATGGTAAGAGCTGGACGGCGATCAATACCGGCATCCCAAACGGTGCCTTTACGCGCGTCATTCGTGAAGATGAGAAGGTGAAAGACTTGCTGTTCGCAGGTACAGAAACCGGTGTTTATGTTTCTCACAATGGCGGTAAAAAGTGGGACGCACTGCAGTTGAATCTGCCCATCACCCCAATTACGGATATGGCCGTTCGCCATGATGACTTGATTCTTTCCACCGCCGGCCGAGGTTTTTGGATTCTGGACGACCTTGGGCTCATCCGTCAGCAACCTTCCCCTAAGGCCAGCCTCCATCTTTATGAGCCAGAACCCGCCGCCCTTGTTGGCGGGTACAGCCAGCTCAATGGAAATAGTGCATCTTTCAAGGGAAGTAGTTCGCTAAGTGGGGTCAATCCAGCCAACGGCCTGGTCATTTATTACCAGCTGCCAGAGGGGAAGGACAGCACCGAACTAAAGTTGGAAATACGAGACGCTGATGGTGTGCTCGTACGTTCTTTCACCTCTACTGCCAATGATTTTACGCCCTGGGACGGTGGCCCGGGCAGACCCACTACCCTTTCCGCCAAGCCGGGACTTAACCGTTTTGTCTGGAATTTCCGCAGGGCTTCCCTCACTGGCGTCCACCAGGTCTACATCGA
>CALIGP010000011.1 GCA_938021455.1 uncultured Lewinella sp.
TAATCTCAACCACGGTGTCAGACTTATCTTAGGGCTGCACGAAAGGAGCTCCTCTTAGTTGCCTGACCGGCCTGATGATCCTCGGCCGAAGATCAGCAGCTTTTCTGAATTGCAAACATATGAGGAGCTCCGCTCCGAAAAACCAGCCGCCTGCGGCGTGAATCGAGCAAAGGTGCAAATGCCCCCCTAGTTACACTCGCACATGCGCTCGGGAGTTTCGGAGCTGAACTCCTCAGCCGAGCCCCCACCCTAAATCAAAATAGAGCTGCCGCGCATCAATGCACAGCAGCTCTGTCCTTCTATCGAGCGATCAATCTACTCAATCCCGTGCATCATCTTTTTCATCCAGCCGGAGATGGAGATAAAGACGAGGCCAGCCGTGATCGGCACGGCAGCGAAGATGAGGAAGAAGCCACTGAGGCCTACCTGCTCCGCGATGGGTTCGATGTAGGAACCAGTAAGACCGGCCGCAAAGTTGGCGATGAAATTGGCAACAAAGAAGACGCCGAACATCAGACCAATCAGGCGAACGGGGGCCAGTTTGGAGACATAACTGAGACCTACCGGCGAGATACAAAGTTCACCCAGCGTGTGGAAGAGGTAAGCCGCGATGAGCCAGAACATGCTCACGCTGGCCGTCTTGGCACCGTCGGGAATACTCATCGCCCCCAGGGCTAGGATCAAGAACCCAATTCCCAGCAGGATAAGGCCCATGGCGAATTTCACCGGACCAGCCTTTAGCCAGGAGACTTTCTTCTCCCAGAGCTTAGCGAAAGCCGGTGCGAAACAGATGATGAACAAACTGTTGAAAATCTGGAACCAACCTGCTGGTACTTCTGGCTCGGTAGTAGTGAACTGTTCGTAAAGCATAATGCCGATCAAAGCCCAAACGATCACGAAGGCAAGCGCGAGGACCATGTTAGCAACGGAGTAGTTTTTGAAAGTGATGCTGAACAACTTAAGCAGCACGTAGGTCAGTACCATTACCGGAACTACCGTAAGCAGCGTATTAGCAATCCGGAAAGTACTCGCACTACCCGCATCCAGCGTCCGGTCGGTATAATCAAGTGCAAAAATGGTCATGGATCCACCTGCCTGTTCAAAAGCCCACCAGAAGAATACAATGAAGAAACTAAAGACGATGATGGACCATACTCGGTCTCGTTCGATTTTCAGGAGTGATTTGTCCGAAACAATCCAACCAACAAAAGCGATTACTGCACCGATAATGATGGGTGGCATAAATTGCCGGCTGAAGGTCTGGAGAGCATTGGCTTGCGGGTCCATGAAGGTTACGATCAGGAAATAAACCACCGCAGCGATGGCCGTACCGATGATCGCCCAACGGATGGCGCGCGGGCCTTCTTGTCCGTCTCCGGTAGAAACTTGAGGCAGATCACCCGTAGAAGCGTCTACCTCCTTAGCTAGGTGCGCGTCCAGAATAGCTCCATCGGTTTCAACGGCGCCAGCACTAGTTATATCGTCATCGTACGCCTGAAGTTCGCCCGGGGCCAGGCCTATCCGACCGAAGATACCCTGCGCGAAAAAGAACTGCACCAGCCCGATGAGCATGAAGATACCCGCCAAACCAAAGCCGTAGCTGTAGCCCCAATCTGCGCTTTCTCCGTAATAGCTACAAAGCATGATGCCCAGGAAGGCACCAGCGTTGATACCCATGTAGAAGATCGTGTAGGCACCATCCTTAAGTTCTGGTTCTTTGTCGTAGAGCTGGCCGACGATAGAGGAGATATTCGGTTTGAAGAGTCCGTTACCAATGATCAGCAGTAGTAAGCCAAGGTAAAAAGCCCAGTCGATTTCCAGCGCCATGGAGGCGTGGCCGAGCGTCATGATCAAGGCCCCTGCTAAAACGGCTTTTCGATAACCGATGTATTTATCGGCAATGATGCCTCCAATCATGGGAGTGAAATACACAAAACCCGTGTAAATACCGTAGAGCGCCAGGGCATCGGCACGGTCCCAGGGGCTGTCACCGAAGGCAACCTTCACGAGAAAGACTACGAGTAAAACCCGCATGCCGTAGTAACTGAAGCGTTCCCACATTTCGGTAAAGAAGAGAACGAAGAGAGCGGGCTTTTGCCCGAAAATGTTGCCCTTCAATTCGGGCGGTGCAGTGTGTGTGGTGGCCATGATCCGTTTTTAGTCGCCTAAAGAAACAAAATTTCCGGTCAAGACTGTATCAGCCCGCATGACAGAGCCCCGTTATTTATCCGTTAAAACCTCTTTCGGCTCGTCTTTTGCCAGCGCGCGCCGCAGGCTGGCGCCGGTCCAGCCCCCTAATCCGGTGGTCAGCGCGCCCCAGAAAGCCGTTACCCCCACCAGCATCCAACCGGAGGTAGCACCGAAGGTTACGGCCAGTCGGTCGCTGAGTCTTCCTTCGGAGTCAAAGTGCAGGAAACCCGCGTAAATGCCCCACACAAGCAGCCCCCCCAGAAAAGCAAAGTAGAAGCCTCCACGACGCCAGACGGGCAATAGCACGGCCAACACTAAAGCGGCAATGCCCGGCCAATACCAGGCGGTTTGCAGCCAAAGGCAGGCGATGGTAGAAGCGATGACAGCCAGAAGGAGGAAGAAACGGTACATGGTAAGTGATTAGGCTGGGTAAGGTACAATTTACCCGCCAGCTGAAGCCGGGGGTACAAGGGCGCTACCGCACCACCAATTTCCGCACCCCGCGACGGCCATCACTGGCCCGTAGCTCCAGCAGGTAAATGCCGGGCACGATACCGTGGAGGTCCAGATCCAGCGAAGCAGTGGAAGAAGGGGGCGCTGACCGCAGGTGCCGGCCCTGGATGGAAAGCAAGGTGAGGCTCTCTACCCGCAGGCTTCCGTTCAGTTGGATCCGCGTCGTCTCCGTCGCAGGATTGGGGAAGACCGTCCAGTCAGCATCAGAGAGTAGTAGATTGTCCGTATCCGTGCAATCATCCATAAAGTAGAAGATCCGGAAGGGGCCCGCGACGCCATCACAGCGGCTGGCCAACTCTACTTCGTAGGCACTGCAAATGTCGAGGCCGCCGACGGTCATATTGGTCCCACTGACGTCCCCTCCCGCCCAGGCGTCCGTCGTTCCCCGTAAGCGATAGCGAAGTTCATAGTCATTGCCCGCAGCAGCGGAAGCCGCCCAACTTAAGACCGTTACGTTCTCTTCTGCATCGTAGACCGCCGTCAGGCGTCGAGGAGCGGGACAACCTTCCGCCGCCTCCGCAATATCCAGGCAGTAGTCTTCCACCTCCCCGAAGCCATTCGAACCGCAAGACGAGCCCCGTACGCCCCGAAACTGCATCATCACCCGCATCCGGGTTTGCCGCAGCGCGGCATCGTCGGGCACCGTTACGTCCGAAATCGTAGGTTCCCCGATGGCATTGCTACCCTCAAAGACAATTTCTGAAGACGCAAAGAAGCCGTCCTGATTCCAATCGATGTACACCCGAAAACCTTCAATCCCCTCCCCGTCCGGAAAACCGGGTGTGAGGCGTAGTGGGTAAACACCGCCACGGGCGAAAGTCCTACTCGTCGTTTCTCCGTAATTTCGATAAGCATTTTCTTCCCGACCACTTTCATTAACCAGCAGTCCGCCCAGGTCTACCCGGCGAATCCATTCCTGGTTGTTGCTAAAGTCATCGGGGATGCAGTAATCTTCTTCGAGACAAGCTCCACAGCCCGTACTGAACACGACCATCGTGCGGCCAAACTCCGTCTGGGTCGTATCACAATCCGTCTGAAACTCAAACTCGTAGGCCGTACACGGTTCAACACCTCCGGAGATGCCGAGTTGGCTCTGTACGGAGGTTCTGGTGGTCCAGTCTTCCTCCCCCTGTTTGCGGTATCGGACGCGGTAGAAGGATCCCGCCAGCGACGGTGTCCAGCTGGCCAGAAACACCTGATTATCGAAGGCGGAGACAGCAAAGTCGTCCGGGATGGCACAGCAGCCATCGGTGGAAGCCATCAGAATGGGCGTTTCTACGTTCTTATCCCCGCAGTTACCCATTAACTGAAGCTCGTAGCTAACACAGGCAGGCAGGCCTTCAATGGTGTAAGGGGCCGAGGCCCCGGCGACGTTCGTCCAGGTAGACGTTCCGGCTACGCGGTAACGGAGGGTTAGGTTGTCCAGGCTAGCTATGGCCTTCCAGTCGACGAGCAAGCTGGTGGCCGACTCTGCAACGGGCTCCGCCGTGAAGTTGGTCGGCGACAGACAATCGTCGCAGCGAGACATCAGCTCCGTCATCGCTGCCCCGACGTTGAGGCGGCCACCGGTGACGGTGATACCGGCCAGTGAGGTATTTGGAGTAACGGTAGTAAGCAGCACTTCACGAACCATAAGTGCAGCGGCAGCCGGGTCGGCAGCCAGTAGCTCGGCAAAGGTTTGACAGGGAGCCGCATAAAGCAACGCCATGGCACCGGCTACCTGCGGCGTAGCCGCAGAGGTACCGCCGAAATAGCCATAATTATTTCCGATTTCAGTGGTAAAGGTCTCCTCTCCGTACGCCCCCAAATCGATGGAGACATTACCGAAGCCGGCGTTCATTACCTTCACATCTCTTGCGTTCAGGTTGGTGACGCCCACCAGGTAGGGGCTCGTGCAGTTGGTGGGCAGGTCGCCCTCTTCCTCCACGTTGATGTTCGCATTGATGGTGGCACCGGCGTTGAGAATGCCGGCTTCGCCGAGGCGGTCGT
>CALIGP010000012.1 GCA_938021455.1 uncultured Lewinella sp.
GACCGTAGAACGCCTACCCACGTAAAAGCTACCGCGCTAACCCGCTCCGGGAGCCTGCGGCCCCGTTCGCGATTCGACGCGGGAGCGTCTCAACCAGGACAATACGACTATGGTCGAGACGCTCCTGCGTCGAAGCGGGCAAGGGAGCGAAGCGACTTTGACCGTAGAACGCCTACCCACGCAAAAGCTACCGTATTTTGGAGGTGTGGGAGGCGCGGCCGCAGGTGCAGGCAAAGGGTGAAGGAGCAAGGGATTCTACTCCCCCAGGTCCTTCGTCAAATAAAAAACCAGGCTGTGATCAATTACCGTTTGCTCTCCGAAGGCAAGCGATTTTGCGTCCTTCACGATGCCTTTACCATCCGGCACGTAACCGCGCTTCACGTAGAGGATTTGTGCCTTTCCGTAGTCCTTAAATACGCCAAAGCCAATGCCGGCTACGGGAGAGACCTGCTTAATTCTTCGTTCTGCTTCGTCCATTAATGCAGTGCCAATTCCCTTTCGCTGGTATTTACGTAGCACGTTGAAGTCAACTACTTCCGGGATCCCCTTTTCTTGAAAGGGCGGGTAATCAGGCGTCCACTTGATGGCGAGGTAACCCGCGAAGTCACCGTCGACTTCTGCGATGATGGGTTCTAGCTTTTTACTTTTTTGGAGCTCCAGGTAATGTTGATATAAGGTAATCGGTTTATTATCGCCTTGCAGCTCAAAAGCCTTGCTGATGATCGTACCGTCTTCTTCGGTGAGGGGTCTAAAAAGTAAGATGCTCTTATTCATGCTGTTGTCGATTTGGCCACTAATGGTGTCTTGAATTTAGCTCAATAGGCTATCGTCTGTTCGGGAGGAACGCAGCAAGCAGGGCTAAAAGTTACTTCCGGCCTTAAGACCGGTGAACACCTTCCCGAACCGTCGATCGATTGAGCCCAACGGTAGATCGGATGGCGTAGCGTGTGAACCTAAGGGGTAGAATACTGATTTTACCCATAGAACTTACTGTCTTATGCAACAACGTTGTTTTCTTACCTTGCTTTTTATCGCTTTGCTTTGCACCTGCGTCAGCGCCCAAAGCACCATCACTGGCCGAGTCGTTGATAAAACTAGCGGGCAACCCATTGAGTTTGCAACCGTACTCGTATCAGACGCTAGCACCAAAGCGGGCATCGGCGGGACGACTACTGACCTGGCGGGCAACTTCACCCTGGAAACGAAGACGGAAGCGGTCTACCTTGACCTTAGCTTCATCGGTTTCACCACCCGCCGGGTGGAAGAATTGACCTTTACCAATGGCACGGCCGAACTCGGCATATTGGAGCTCTCCGCAGAGGGGCAAACCCTGGACGAAATAACCGTTCGGGCGGAAAAGTCGCAGACAGAATTCAAGCTCGACAAGCGGGTGTTCAACGTCGGCAAAGACCTGAGCAGTACGGGCGCCAGTGCGCTGGAAGTACTCAATAATGTGCCTTCCGTGAACGTGACCATCGAGGGGCAGATCCAGCTACGTGGCAGCGGTGGCGTGCAGATTCTCGTGAACGGTAAGCCCTCCGTCATCGCTAGCGAGCAGGGAAATCTGCTGGGCACGATTACGGCCGACATGATCGAAAGTATCGAAGTAATCACCAACCCATCGGCAAAGTATGATGCAGAAGGCACCTCGGGCATCATCAACATCGTCCTGAAAAAAGAAGAGCGGAAGGGCCTCAACGGGGCCATCTCTGTCAACACCGGCACTCCCGACAACCACAGCATTGGCCTGAGCCTAAACCGACGCAGCGAGAAGTTCAACCTCTTCAGTCAGCTCGGCGTCGGCTACCGGGAGCTCCCCAACGAGGAGCGGGCCATCAACGAGGACAGGCTAAGTGGCAACACCGTATCGAGCGAAGGCACCGAGTTCCGCAATGAACTTTACTACAATGCCGTACTCGGCACCGACTACCTGATCAATGAGCGCAACGTCATCACGCTCTCCGGTAATTTCTCCTACGAGATCGAAGACCAACCTTCCCGCAATGACTTCTTCCTCACGGATGCCGCCGACGAAATTCTCTCCAACTGGAAACGAGAAGAAGTGACCGAAGCCACTAACCCGAAGTACCAGTTTGAGCTGCAGTACAAACGGGATTTTGAAGACCACAAAGACCACGATCTGATCTTGAGCGCCATTGGCACCCTGTTTTCCAAAGATCAGTCCTCGGAGTTTACCAACACAACTATTTCTGGTCTTGATCGAGACGGGCGCCAGCAGACACGCACCAATTTTGGCAATCAGGAAAACACTTTCAAAGTAGACTATACCCGCCCCATCAACGAAAAGATGACGGTGGAGACCGGGGCGCAGTACATTACCAGCGACGTGAACAACGACTTCTCAGTGAGCAACTTTGACGGTTCCTCCTTCGTGGTAGATCCTGACCTGACCAACGTCTTCAATTGGAACCAAAAGGTAGCGGCCGTCTACGGAACTGCGGCCTATCAGTTCACGAACCTTGGCATCAAGTTTGGTCTCCGCCTGGAGAACACCGACTTGGCTACCTTACTGGAAACAACGAACGAGAGCAATGACCAAAACTACGTGAACCTCTTCCCCAGCGCGGCTTCCTCCTACAAGATTTCCGACGCTGTTTCGGTACAGGCCAGTTACTCCCGACGCATTTTCCGGCCACGCCTCTGGGATTTGAATCCTTTTTTCAACCCGCGCAACAACTTCAACATCCGCGCGGGCAACCCCAACCTGCAGCCGGAATTCACCGACTCTTACGAACTAACCAGCATCTTTATCCTTGGTGAAACCTCCCTCAATTTTGGTGTCTACCAGCGTTACACAACGGATGTGGTGGAACGGATCACGACTTTTCAGGACAACGTGAGTCTCACCACCCCGCAGAACATCGGTACTAACCGAACGACGGGCCTGGAGCTGAACTTCAAGACCATCCCCGCTAAATTCATGACCATTACCGGCGACCTGAATTACAACTTCTTCTCCCGCGAGGGGGAACTGGAAGGTACTTCCTTCGACTTTTCGGCCGACCAGTACAGCGGCAAAGTCACCAGCAAGTTCGATCTTCCACTTGACTTCGACTTCGAGGTAACCGGCCAATACCGATCGGCCTTCCAGACGGTACAAAGCAGAGTTAGCGACCAGCTGTTTGCGGACCTGGGTCTGCGCAAGAAGCTCTTCGGCGGAAAAGGCGCGGTGAGCTTTAGCGTCCGTGACCTCTTCGCTTCCCGTATTCAGGAAAGCGTGATCGACCAAGTGGAGGTTTATCAATTCAGCCGCAGGCTACGTGGCCGCTTCATCACCCTGGGCTTCAGCTATGGCTTTGGCAAGGGGGAGACGATGGAGTATTCGGGGCAGCGGCGTAGAGGATGATTGGTGATTTGGTCTTTTGGTGCTTTGGTTTTTTGGGGCTGCCGCATTTTGGAGGCGGGGCAGGAGGAGGAGGAGGAGGAGGAGGAGGAGGACGGGAGAGGTTGAAAATAGACAAGCCCGAACGTTTCCGCCCGGACTTGCCCAAAAACATATAACTACTCTATTATTTCTTCACTACCCGGCGCAAGTGGCGCTGGCCGTTCGTGTCATAGACGGCCAGCCAGTAAAGGCCGGAGGGCATACCTGCTAGCGGAACCACGATGTCGTTGCGGCCACGCTGAAGCTTAACCATTTGGCGGCTGATCCGGCGACCGGTGCCGTCGAGTATGTCAACCTCGAGGTTTCCTTCGGCCAGCTCCGTCGTGTAGGGTAGCGTCACCTGGTCCGTCGCGGGGTTCGGGAAGGCTACACCAATATTGGCTCCGGCACCATTCTGACGGCGTAATTCAACCACGTCTGAAGAGGTACTGCTACCGTCCAGGTCAAGCGTTGTAAGCCGGTAGAGCGCATAAGCAAGTGGTTGCTCGTCATTGAACTCATAGACAATGGTTTCATCGCTCGTGCCCGCAGCATCAACCTGGCCGATGACCTCCCAGTCGCTGCCATCAACACTACGCTCTACCAGGTGGAGATCGGTATTGTCTTCGCGGCTGCTGACCCATTCAAGACGGTTGACTTTGCCCAGGGCTTCGCCGGTAAAGGAGAGCAGTTCGATGGGTAAGGCTCCCAGGAAGCCCGTGCCCGCACCGCCACCACCGCCGGAGAAGGAGGTCACGCTGAACTGAGCGGCGTGGCCATTCCGGCTAGCTCCATCAGAGAGGTTAATGTAGACGTATTCTCCCGGATCAAATTCCTGATAATTGGCGGGGCTCACCATATCATGGCAGGCGTTGCCTGCAGCTGTCAGGTCTTCCTCGTCGCCGCCGTTAATTTTGTAGTGCGAGAGATTTTCGTGCGTCAGGCCAGCGAAACCGCTGGCGGTTTCAATGGCCAGTAGGTCTTCGGTCGTATACAGGAAACGAACCTCGACTGGGATGACGGGCGTAAAGAGAGACGCTACGTCCCAGGTCCGGTTCATGGTCCACCAATCAGGCACATTCGTGTAAGGTGCCATACAGCCGTTGAGGCCCAGGTTCGTGGCTCCGCTTCCCGCTACTACGGACACACCGGAAAGGGGAACCTGCGCTTGGGTATTGCCCAGTTTCAGAGCCAACAGGCTACCTACACCATCTTTGACGTAGTACATGTGTTCGCTGGCGAGTGAGAGATAAGCACGATCTGCCACAACGGCTCCGCTACCGGCCGGTACGGGAACCAGAATCTGATCGAATATTTCCGAGGTCTCCGGGCAGTTAATGGTCGCTTTAAAGCCAGGTAAAGTAACCGACCCATCAGAGGTAAAGCGTAGGGTAATACAACCACTGACATTAGTGGTGAAAACGGTGACGCCCTCCAGATCGCCGGACCCAAGATTATCGGCTCGGTTCCAGCTCCAGAGATCGAGCCCGTCACCGGGGCTGGTGATGACTGCTGCGTTGGTGTCTTCCCCGTCGTACAGGGTAATTCCGTCGAAGCCGTTCTCTGAATAAAACTCATCAAAGGTGATGCTAACCCGGCGTGCTCCACCGCTGGCATCTGCCGTTTCCGGGCAGATGGTGACGGTGTAGTCCTCGTTGTCACCGTAGTTTCCGCTGGGGCCGCCAGTGTCGTAGAACACGTCGCCGCAGCTGGGGCGGGTGGTGAAGGTGAAGGGGCCGACAAAAGTTTCGGGGCAGAGCTGGCCGACGTAGTAGTCGTA
>CALIGP010000013.1 GCA_938021455.1 uncultured Lewinella sp.
ATCAAACGATGAGGATAACCTGATTCATTAATTTCTTCGCATTCTGGGGAGAGCATCAAATTGATGCTCTCCCTTTTTTTATCCCCAACAAAACGATGCTTTCAATAGTCTCCTTTGCACTTGCACTTCGGCTGCGCTCGGTTTAAACACTAACTTTGTTGGCTGCGCCCTACTTCCGCCAGGCCTCACGTGTGTCCACTATCGCAAGCACTCCATAATAAACCGTCGTCCCCAGACAAATCCAACGCCAAAGAGGCTTTGCTTCCGGGAAATACCAAACGTTCATCGCTGCCGAAACAATAAACAGAACCGTGGCCGTCAAGGTCAATCCCCACCAGCGGCCACCCCGGCTGGGGTAGGCAAAATGCACCGGAATGAAGTGTAGAATAGCCAACACTACAATAGTAGCGATGAGTGCCCAGTCCGGCAGGCCGGGTGTCACAAAAATCAGTACATACATCACCATATTCCACATGACCGGGAAGCCGATAAAATGCTTTCCGTCTTCACTGACCATGTCTTCTAGGCCATAGTAAATAGCAGCTGACAAAAGCATCGCAAAACAGCATAAAAGCCTCGGCCAATAATCCATATCAATGGCTACATAGAAAAGATAGGCCGGTAAAATAGCGTAGGTAAAAAAGTCGATGACGTAGTCAATCGTCTTACCACTCACGTGCGGGAGTACCTCGGTCACCTTCGCCATCCGGGCAAAAGTGCCATCAATGCCATCGATAATCAGTGTAGCCAACATCCAGAACATCGCTGCTCGATAGTCTCCCTCAATAGCAGAGAGTAACCCCATGAACCCCGCCAAGAGGCCGGAAGCGGTAAAAATATGGACAAGCCAAGCGGAGATTTTCATGTGGGGAGCGTTAGTCGGTTCGGATAATTCCAGTCAGTAGTTGTAGGTTGTGCTTTCGGACTAAAAATAGTACGCAAAAGCGCAAGCAACCGTTCAACTCTATATTATGCGTCCTCTCCTTCTTTTAATGGCGATGCTCGGCTTGGCGGCTGGCTACCTCTTTTTCTTTACGGAACAGGACGTTGACTGGCCGGCATTTGCCTCAGTATCTGTCTTTTATGCGGCTATATATTACGTCGGAGCCCGGGCCGCAAAAAAGAAAAAAGGAGAAGAAAACGATGCAGACGGGCTGATGTTGGCCGGTAGAAACCTGCCCATCTGGGTGGCTATTTTCACGATGAGCGCTACCTGGGTTGGCGGCGGATTCATCAACGGAACTGCTCAAGCCGCAGCAGAAAGTGGCCTAGTTTGGGTACAAGCTCCCTGGGGGTATGCACTTTCGCTCGTCATCGGTGGTTTGTTTTTCGCCCGGACTATGCGACGACGGCGTTATCGGACTATGCTGGACCCGCTGGAGGAAAAGTACGGCAAAAAGGTAACCGCTGTTCTTTTTCTTCCAGCACTAACCGGAGAGTTATTCTGGACCGCCGCTATCCTGACCGCCCTTGGTGCAACCTTCGCTACCGTGCTGGGCATCGACCTTAAAACCGCCATCATCTTATCAGCTGCCATCGCCGTAGCCTATACCGCACTTGGTGGGCTTTGGGCGGTTGCCCTGACTGACGTATTGCAAATGATCATCCTGCTCATCGGGCTGGCCATCATTGTACCTTTTGCACTAGACTACGGCGGCGGGTGGTCTGCCACTTACACCGCTTACGGAGAAAAATTCGGTGCTGCCGCCAGCTTCTTCCCCAGCCGCGAAGCACTGGGCAATGACTACTGGCTGTGGTGGGATTATGCCCTGCTCCTTGTTTTTGGTGGCATCCCCTGGCAAGTTTACTTTCAGCGAGTGCTGGCGGCCAGAGACGAAAAGACTGCCGTCTGGCTCAGCATCATTGCCGGAGGGATTTGCCTCATTGCCGCCATCGCACCGGTACTGATCGGAATGGTTTCGGCTACAGCAGACTGGACGATGATCGAGGCTGGTGCGCCGCCAGACGCCAGCGCTACCCTACCCTGGGTAGTGCGCTATTTGACCAACCCCTGGGTATCCCTCATCGGGCTGGGCGCCGTAGCGGCAGCTGTGATGTCAAGCGTAGACAGCAGCGTACTCTCCGCCTCCAGCATGGGCATCTGGAACGTCTATCGCCCACTAGTGGATCCCGGCTTACCAGACAGTAAGCTCGCCAAACTTATTCAGCGCTGCATCTGGATCACGGGCGTTGCGGCAACGCTCATTGCTCTGCAAGTCGAAAGTGTCTATGACCTGTGGGTATTATGTTCTGACTTCGTCTACTGTCTCCTATTCCCTGCCTTGGTTTGTGCGCTTTTTGATCCTAAGGCAAATAAATACGGCGCCATCACCGGGTTCCTGGTGGCCGCTTTCCTTCGATTCGGAGGGGGGGAAGGCACGCTGGGTCTGCCAGCATTTCTCCCATATCCGGATGACTTCCCCTTCCGGACGATGGCCATGCTGTGCGGTTTAGGTTCCATTATTTTGGTGAGTCGGGTGATTGGTCAGGAAGATTCAGCTTCGGGCGAATGAGAGCCTGTATAAAAGAAGCAGAGGTTCATATGAATCTTTCGCGATTCACACAAATTCATTGAGGCGCAGACGTGGTTACTTAGCTAGTCGAATGTCCAGGTCCAATGTTTTCCCGATCTTCGGCAAAAGCCTATCCATGAAATATTTGACCCTTCTTATTTTCATCTGCTGCTTCGCCTGCCAATCAACCGAAAGCAAGGAGACTAAGACCACGCCCACACTCCTGCCGGAAGAAGAGATGCTGTCTGGCGATCAGCTGTCGAATCCTCAACATGCTTTCCTAACGCCCATCTTCATTGTTGACTCTCTTGCACTAATGCCTGATCAAGAGGAGTCTCCCAAGGCTTTTTATGAGGTGGCTAGTTTTGAGGCTGCTTATGATGATGAAAAACTAAATGCCGTCATCAATACCGCTCTTGCCCGAGCCATCGTCGGGGAGGAAGCCCCCATGCGAGTAACGGACCTGCGACGAACCATCCAGGCTTTTGTAAAGACGCGCATCAAGGCCTACGGCCAACAGGAAGTAGACCTAACAATGTTACAAGACATGCCCTCTGCTTACGAGCAAGACCATCGCTTCACCACCGCTGTAAGTCACCAGGATGACAGAATACTCACCCTTTCTACCAACCACTATTATTTCACCGGTGGCGCCCACGGCAATTACTATACCGTTCTACAAAATTTCGACCTGAAAGAAGGTAAGGAAGTCCATTTCAATGATCTTTTCCTGCCTGGCTCTAAGGATCAACTGACTAAGGCCCTGAGTCAATTGTCAGAATTCCAATCCGAAGATATCTACCCCACAAAAAATGTAGGCCTCACTGACGAAGGTTTTGTGTTCAACTTTCCTCCCTACGAGATTGGTTCTTATGCCGACGGAGAGATTGAAATCCTGCTGCCCTATGACGATGCTAAGGACTATCTTTCGGATAACGCCCGAAGTCTTTTGGGTATTTAGTACCGTTTGTACCGCCGACTTCAGTCGGCGGATATAATGAATCCGCCGACTGAAGTCAGCGGTACAAAGCCATTCTACACATGCGCCACCTGATTCTACTCGCCTTCCTCTTATTTTTAGCGCCAAGCTGCAACCGTCCGGTTACACTTAGTTCGACTCCCGTTGATCAAGCACCGGTCTCTACCGGCTTATTCCCCCAAAAAACAGAAATCGAAGCGTTAGCAGCGGAGTACCAGACTAAAAATGGGATCCCCGCTCTCTCTGTAGCCATCATGCGAAAAGGGAAACTGGTATACAGCGGAGGCTTCGGTACGGCCGACGTTGCCACCGGGAAACCCGCCTCCGGAGAATCTGTCTACCTTCTCGCCTCCATCAGCAAGCTCTTTGGCGGTACCCTGGCAGCTAAATTCGAGGCAGAAGGCCAGCTTCGGGACGAAACCATCGTCAATCTCGACCTATCCAAACCTACCCGAGATTACATCGACCTCCCTGCCAACGGCCACACCCACACGGTTGCCCAGTTAACCGCCCACCTCGGCTGCGTGCCACACTATGGTGGAAGCTCTACCCCCAGTGGTCATTTCTCTACGGCCGCGGCCGCTGCAAAGGAACTCAACAACGACCCTACCCTTTCGGGATGTACCATCGGACAGAATTACAACTACTCTACCCACGCCTTCACCTACCTGGGTGCTGTACTCGAAAAAGTAACCCGCCGCCCAGTAGCCCAACTTGTAGAAGAAGAAATTGCGAACGCCTACCAACTTCCCAGCGTAAAGGTCATGTACCGCGAAAAAGAACTTCGCCCAAACCCCAATCGCGTCTCTATCTATGGTAACGCTGGTAACAAGATCGACTATGAGAAAAACAGCTGGAAAATCTTCGGCGGCGGCATCGAGGCCAACGCTATTGACATCGCCCGCTTTACACATCTGATCAACGTCGGCCGTATTGTCGATGCCGACACTCGCGAGAATCGCCTGTGGAAGCAGTTAGCTCCTGAGTCAGAATCTCCTTACGGTATCTCCTGGCGGCTAGGAGAAATGGATGGCACGCCGACGGTCGGACACAGCGGCTCCGCCCGGGGCTCCCGCACCCACGTCCGCCTCTACCGAGACGCACAAGATCCGCTCATCATCTGTGTGCTGACCAATGGAGGGCTCACTAATTTTCGGCCCGAAGCGCTGGTAACGGAAATGGGCAAGGTGATTCGGGGGAAGTAGCAATTTTGATTGACCGTTTGGCAGAAGCCCCTCATAGCACTCCGTCTTTGTTTCAAGACTAAAAAGTCATTTCATTTCTAGTGGTCCTCAGCCACCTACTACCAGGCTACCACTACTACCATACTAACTCCCCTCCCCAATCAACCACCCCCCCGTCCAGGCCGCCTGAAAATTGAAGCCGCCAGTAATTGCATCAATATCGAGCACTTCTCCGGCGAGGAATAATGTAGGATGGACCTTACTACGGAAAGACTTGAAGTCAACCTCCCGCAGGTCTACGCCACCGGCGGTCGTAAATTCGTCTTTATTAGTGGATTTGCCCGTAATGTGGAAGCGTGCGTTGGTGAGCTGCTCCGTAAGAGCAGCCCGCTGCTTTTTACTTAACTGCGACCATTGCTGATCATCAGGAATACCAGAAGCAGAGACCAGTGACTTCCAGAGTCGGATCGGTAGATCGAAGCTGGCTCGGGTCGCAATTTGGCGCTTTGCGTCAGACATTTTAAGCGCTTCAAGCTGAGTTTCTACGTCAACCGGCCGCATAGCGAGCCAATTGACGGTCAGGGCGAAGTTGTATTTTCTGGGTGCCAGCCGACGGGCTCCCCAGGCGGAGAGGCGCAGTACTGCCGGACCACTGAGGCCCCGGTGGGTAATGAGCAGCGGGCCTTCGGCCTTTAGCTTGTCATCGTTAATCGACAACTGCGCCCAGGGGAGACTCACACCGGAGAGTCCGCGAAGTCGGGTGTCCTTTGTGTCAAATGCGAATAGCGACGGAACGGGCGGCACCACCGTATGCCCTAGCCCTTCCAGTAGTTTCCAGATAGCGGGGTTACTGCCGGAGGTGACGATGAGCCGGTCGGCATGAAAGGTATGCTCACCTGCTTTGACGGTCCATTTTGCAGCGCCCTGCCTGGAGGGCGGGGTGCCAGAATCGCTTGGCGATTCGCTTAGCCCCTCTCCTCCGGAGAGGGGTTGGGGAGAGGTTTCTGGAGCCAGGATCTCCGACACCCGACACTTCGTCATCACCTTCACGCCACTCCCCTTCGCCGTATTCCAGAGACAATCAATGATCGTCTGAGAAGAATCCGTGACGGGAAACACCCGTCCGTCCTCTTCAATCTTCAGCTCTACACCACGATCACCGAACCACCCCATCGTATCACCGCAGGCGAATTGGTTAAACGGCCCAAGCAGTTCCCGCTCTCCTCTGGGGTAAAACTTCGATAGCTCACGTGGATCCCAGCAGCCGTGGGTTACGTTACAGCGGCCTCCGCCACTGATGCGGACTTTCTCCAGCACGCCCTTCCCCCGCTCGAGGATAGTGATGTCTTCCTTCGGATGTACCGCCGCCCGGCGGATAGCGGAGAAGAAACCGGCGGCGCCACCGCCGATGACCAAAGTGGTCGATGTTTTACGTTTGCTCAAAAGTCATTGCTCGTTTAGGCCGCAAAAATAAGCTTGCTTGTGCGGACTTTTGTCCGCATCTCCAATGTACTCATGCGGGCTAAAGTCAGCGCAAGCAGTACACTGCTACTTTAACCTTCTCTGCACCTGCGTTTATCGCCCCCCAACTCCCCAAATTTTCCTTACTTTGCCAACCTCGCCCACCACCACCATGACCAACTACCAAATTACTACCAACGGCCGCGACTACCCTCTGACCAGCGAGCAACTCGCTGCGCTGGACCTCGTGCCCACCGGCCACCAGCAATGGAACCTGCTCCACGAAGGCAAAAATTTTGCCATCACCCTTCGGGATATCAACCTGGCCGCAAAAACCGTCGCCCTGACGATCAACGGCCGCGAGCACGATCTCGCCCTCAGCGACGAAGTAGATCTCCTCGTCCAAAAACTCGGCTTCTCCACCGTCGAGAACACCAAAAGCAAGGACGCCGTTGCCCCCATGCCCGGCCTCGTGCTTGACCTAATGGTGGCCGAAGGAGACACCGTCGAAGCCGGCAGCCCCCTCCTTATCCTCGAAGCGATGAAGATGGAAAACGTGCTCAAATCCGAAGGAGACGGCACCATCAAATCCATCAAAATAACGAAGGGCGAAGCCGTCGAAAAACGACAACTCCTCATCGAGATTGAGTAACCGGCGTACGCTTGCTCCGCAAGCGACCGGCCAAAGCGCCTTCCAGGCGCGCTATCAAAACATCATGCAAGAATTCTCCAACATCACCAAAACGGAATGGCTCGCCAAGGTCGAAAAAGACCTGAAGGGCAAACCATTGGATAGCCTCAACTGGGAGGTGGAAGGG
>CALIGP010000014.1 GCA_938021455.1 uncultured Lewinella sp.
TTGTGGCTGGTTGATGAAGTATCCCTCCATCCGACCAGCTGTTTCGATCGCCCTGTATCTCTGGGTCGCCATTTTTGGTGTACTGGCCGCCAGCCAGTTTTGGATGATGGCGAGCTTTGTCTTCGACGTCCGTCAATCCAAACGCCTGTTTGGACTCATCGGTGCTGGTGCCATTGCGGGAGGTATTGCCGGTGGATACGTCACTAACCTGTTTGTTCAGGACATTGGAGCAAGGAACCTGATGCTCATCGCCGCTCTGCTACTATTTCCCTGCATTGGGCTTACGGCTTTCATCTGGAGGCGCTACGTGAGCCGCACCCGAAGTAAGGTGAGCCGCAAAAAGAAGTCTGCCGAAGAATTTAAGGCACCTCACCGCTTGATTCTGGAGAGTAAGCACCTGCTACTCATGTGCGCCATCATCGCGGTAAGCGTAACCGTCGCTAAGCTGGTGGACTATCAGTTCAGTGCCCTTGCAGCCGTTCGCTACGGCAGTCAGGAGCGACTAGCCGCTTTTTTTGGCTTTTGGTATTCGACCTTCAATATCATCGCCCTGTTGATCCAGTTGTTGCTTACGCAGCGTATTGTCCGTCTGTTTGGAGTAAGTGGAGCCTTACTCTTTTTACCGCTGGGCCTGGGCCTTGGAGCGGTGGTTATGCTGTTTTTACCGGGGCTGGGCGCGGCTACTTTCAGCCGGGCAACGGATGGTAGTTTGAAGCAAAGCCTGACACGAGCTTCCTCCGAGATGCTGTTCCTGCCGGTGGACTCGGAAACTAAAAAACGAGTGAAGACTTACATCGATGTCTTTATCGACAGTGCCGCTGGTGGGCTGGGCGGACTGATCTTAATCCTGCTCACCCAGATAGCCGGGTTTTCGGCGGCGAGTATTAGTTGGGTGGTCATCCTGTTTACGGTGATCTGGTTGGTCTGTGTATTGATGATCCGTGAAGAGTATATGGATGCTTTTCGGGACCAGCTATCACATCTACAGCCCCGCGAGAAGCGAAACCGGATGAAAAGTACACACAAGCAGGTCTTGGCCGGTTTTTTGCAAGTATTAAAGGATGGAAAGATGACCTCTCAGGAGCGTCAATTACTCTACGTGCTGGAACGATCGGATAATCTGGCGGATGCTTCTTTGCGCACTCCGGTACGTAAGTTGTTAAAGCACCCTTCCGCAAATGTCCGCGCCCGAGCTTTACGGAGCTTGTATCTGCAGCCAGGAGCGGATCTGGTGTCCGAAGTATCCTCCCTGATCAACGATGACAACCCACAGGTACGTGCAGCGGCTTTTGACTATCTTTTTTCCCGGCCGGAGTCCAGCGTACGGGGTATTTTAAATCGATGCCTGGAGGAAAAGTCGGTCAAACTCGCCGGTCCGGCATTGGTGAGCCTTGCAACGGAAACATCGGGTAATGAAGTCAGCCGTGATCGCTGGGATGTTGCTCAGCGACTACGCGCAAGGATTCGATCCATGCGAAGCATGCCAGCAGAGCAGCGGCGGGAATGGGCAGAGTTTGTGTTAAGAGCCTGCGGCCGGGCGCAATCTGCCTCCGCTCGAAGCTTCATCTTGTCTTGCCTTATTGACGATGACCCGGTCGTGGCCAAGTACGCCGTCCTCTCCGCCGGAGAGTATCAGCACGAAGAATTTATTCGCCCTCTTTTGCAGCTCATCACGGAACCTAAATTACGGAAACAGGTAGAGCAGGCCTTGGTACAGTATGGTCCTGGTCTGACGGCCGTTTTGCCAGAATTAATTCGCTCCGGCGAAATTTCCGTTCAGGAGCTTCGCCGATTACCGGCCGTTTTAGGACAACTGGATAGCCGCGCCTCCGTTGACCTGCTTATCGGCTGTATTGAGCGCTATGCACCACTTGACTATGAAACGCGTCTGCAGGCTATTCGGGGCCTTAATGTACTTCGCCGAGATTTTCCTAATCGAATTCTACCGGCTAAGACCATTTATCGGATGTTGATGAAAGAGGCCGAAGCTTATGAAAGCCTGCAGGTAAGGCTCAATGTGCAAAATATCCTTTTGACCATCACCACCAACGAAGAGGAGATGGATTACCGGGAGGGATATGCCAACCTTTTGCGCCAGCGTATGGCGGGTACCTTTGAACGACTAATGAGGCTGTTGGGGTTACGATATCCGCCATCAGATATAGTTCCCGTTCACCGGGCCCTGACCAAAGGAACCGTTGAGGAGCAAATCAGCGCCATCGAGTTTCTGGACAACTTGCTGGAAAGCTCCGTTAAGCGGAGCCTGATTCCAATACTGGAGGCCCGGCAACGGCAGATATCAGAAGCTCAACAGCCTATTCTTCCAACTCGGGATTCCATGGAAGTACTGCGTCGTCGGGAGTTTGAATCTTTGAAGCAAAGTATGGAGGGCCATGATCGCCGCCTTCAACTATCCGCACTAAAGTTGATGGGCCGGCTTAGGAACCGGGACTACCTACCGCTGCTAAAGGCGTATGCCGTAGCGGAAGACTTGTCTCCACGGCTCCGCGCGGTCGCGCGGGAGAGTTACCAGTTGTTGGAAGGGAGGGAGATAAAGCAGTAGCGCAGGTTGCATGTTTCAAGTTGCAGGGAGGGCAACCTGCAACCTGCAAGCTGTAACCTGCAACCTGTAACCTGCAACCTGCACCCTGTAACCTGCAACCCGCACCCCTAAACATCCACCCTCCGGTAAGCGTCCATCACCATCATTTCTCCTTCCTTACCATCCTGGCTGTTGCCGTGCTCCATGCCGTATACGCCCCGGAAGCCTTTATTGTGAATGTGAGCCAGTACGTTAGCGTAGTTGATTTCTCCCGTTCCGGGTTCTTTGCGGCCGGGGTTATCGCCGATTTGGTAGTAGGCAATCTCGTCCCAGGCAGCATCAATGTTGGGGATGAGGTTTCCTTCTTGAATTTGCTGATGGTAGATGTCGAATAATATCTTACAGGCTGGGCTGTCCACGGCTTTACACAGGGCATAGGCCTGAGCGGCTTTGGTCAGGAACAGGCCGGGGTGGTTCCGGTAGTTGAGCGGTTCCAGGACGATGGTGAGGTCATGCGGCTCCAGAATGGCGGCTCCCTGCTTAAGGGTTTCGGTAACGTTGGCAAACTGGTACATGGGCTCCAGGCGCATCTCTACGAAGCCGGGTACTACGGTCATCCATTTGGCATTACAGCGTTTGGCTATCTCGACCGAGGCCTGAATGTCCTTCAGGAATTCATCCCGATGTTCGCCGGCTCCCTTGGTGAGGGTAGGTTCTTTCCAGTTGATTTTATTAGCCACAAAGACGCCCATGGTCATGTCGTGTTTGGCCAGTAGTTCACCGATCTCGGCTTGCAGAGCTGGCTCACGTTTGGGCATGTTGTTGTCTTCCCAGGCGGTGAAACCATGATCTGCCGCCCAGCGGATCTGATCCAGGATGTCTTTCCCAGCATGCGCTTTGAACATTCCCCCGTGAGGGGCAAAAGCCAGGTTGAATTTCTCTGCGTTCATGTTAGTTTGGGCTTTACTGGCCAGAGGTGCGGCGGCAAAGGGTAGGGTAGCGGCTAGTTTGATGGCGTTGCGTCGTTGCATGATGTTTCTATTTATGGGTAAGATAACCCACTTGGCCCTTATTTTTTACCGTGGTGTTTTTCGTGTTTCTCTTTCTTGGAACTAAAGGGGTACTGTTGGAGAAGCTGTATTCCTTCTTGCTCCAATACGGGGCCAATGATTTCTATGGCCTGTTTGCCCGTATTAATTAAGTCGGCACAGGCAGGCTTTTGCTTTCCCTTGCTGACGGTTTGTAGGGCTACCTGCCGTACGCCGAAGACTAGCCTTGATATCCGGGACCAATGAATGGCTCCACTACACATTACGCAGGGTTCTACATTACAGTACAAAGTGTGACCTTCGAGGCTAATGAGATTGTTTTCTCGACAATATTCACTGATTAAAATCAACTCCGCATGTGCCGTAGGGTCGGAATACTGAATGCACTTGTCTTTTGTTTGTGCCACGATCTCATCTTTGTAAACCAGTATTCCGGCGAACGGGGCAAAACCGTTTTGGGCGGACGCTCTGGCAAGCTCATTTACCCGACGGATGAAGACTTGATCTGTACTTAATGACGGCATGTTCGAATGAGTCTTGAAAGTTGATGGGTTTCTCTCTTCATGGCGTTAGCCAGGGATAAGGTTTCACAAATCTCCAACTACCAAATCCCGACCAACGTTCTCCTTCAATTGCTCCTTCAGCTTGAGCCAGAGCTTCCCCGTGATGTAAACATCACCCAGGGGAGCATCTCGGTCTAAGAGCGATATCTCGTTCTGTTCTAACAGCGTACCTAATGAATATTTCTCTGACGAAGACCAGTAGCCTGGGGGCTGTATTTGCTTAGCGAGGTCGGCCGTGTCGATGATGCGATTTCGGAGCGGCCCGGCCCCCAGTCGCTCCAGAGCACGGTTGATCATCTCCACCTTAGAGCCAATGCGATGGCCCACGATCGCTCGTCTCCCAATAAAATCCAGCAAGTTTTTCATCAGCTCTTCTTCTTCGCGGTAGTCATCCTGCAGCGAAGCAGAACGGCTTACCTCCTGCGCATCTTTTGGGGCGGGTGTGGGAGAGAGGGAACCTTCAAAAGGGGCCGTAAGCTGTAGGTCATTGCCCGACATTTGCAGTGCACCGATGCTCAGCAGGCGGTCTTTCTTGACGTTGAGACCAGTGGTTTTAACATCGATGATGACGAGGGGTAATTCGTCCAGCAGCGTTTCGTCCGCAGGTTTACTTTGCGTCAATTCGAAATAACGATGGTACCATTCGGGCCAAGCGGGATTTGGTGCATCGGCCTTACTTTTGCCCATGCTCGCTCGAAGCTTGCGTAACCACTTGAAACCTTCCATTAGCGTTAAAAAAAAACTATCGTTGACAGAATTGATTCTGCCACAATTTAGCCCGATTTGGGCACATATGCAGGTGCAAGGAAAGTTTTTGAAAAGCAAGGTGAGGAAAGGCATCGCTAGGAATTACAACCAGACTGCCTTCAAAACTGTATTCAAGCCAAAACCTACCAACCATGGCATCTGCCCTAAAGAACCTGAGTACTTACGACGACAGCAACATCCCCAACGCCGAGGCTAAGACTTTTGCCATCGTTGTCGCTGACTGGAACCGCGACATCACTCATGCCCTCTACGAGGGCTGCCTGGAGACCCTGAAAAAACACGGAGCTTCCGATGAGAATATCCATGTCGTACAGGTACCCGGTAGTTTTGAACTTCCCGCTGCTGCTCGCATCATCGCCGGCCGGGAAAACCCCGATGTCGTTATCTGTCTTGGCTGCGTCATTAAGGGCGAAACCCAACACGATGAGTACATCAACAATGCAGTAGCTCAGGGCCTCGTTAATCTCAGTATCGCCACCGGGCGGCCTTTTATCTTTGGGGTACTCACGCCCAATACCCACCAGCAAGCGCTTGACCGGGCCGGAGGTAAGCACGGTAATAAGGGCGTAGAAGCGGCCGTAACGGCCCTGCGGATGGCAGAGCTTTATCGCTCGAAGTCGACGTCCAAGAAAGGAATTGGGTTTGGCTAAGACTGACTTTACGGCTTACGGCCGTAAACTT
>CALIGP010000015.1 GCA_938021455.1 uncultured Lewinella sp.
CGACCGTTCAGAATAAAGTTTTCCCCAACGGTCTCCAGTTCCAGATCACGGCTAAAGAAAACGGCATTGCCCATCACCATTTCCTGCAGCAAGTCAAAGCGGGCTGGGATTTTGTATTTGCGTTCAATATAGCTAAGCGGCTCAGCGGTATAGTCTCCATTCAGGCGATTGATGACGAAGAAGGAGTCGGGGCGGATCAACGCTCTGGCGCCTTCAAAACCGAATTTTTTGACGCTCATCCAGATGGCTTTATCCTGCTCAACGCGGATGGTAGCCGTGCCACCAATGTTCATTTTCGGGCTCTTGACGTCAACCTTAGCACGGCCCTCAAAATAAGAAGCCGTGAATCGGCTGGCTTCCAGCTCCTTCATCACTTGAGCGGCTTTGTTGGTGGCGGAAAGTCCGTCGCGGCCGGGTTTTCCGTCTGCACCCCGGATTTTCTTGGTACAGCCAGCGGCAAAGAAGAGGGTCAGGATAGCAAGAGATAGCAGGGTACGCATGGGCGAGATTGTTTTAGTTGCGCGGACACTTCGGCAGGCTCAGTGGGGTCCGCAGATAAAGAAAAAGTCAAGCTGTCAAATAGCCGTAAGGTAAGGTAGCCCCCCAAACCACAAGCGAAGCGAGTTAGTAGTTCGCGGCGGCTACTATTTGACTCCTTGACTCACGGACTGTTTGACTTTCCGGCGCGGACGCAGGTGCAAAGTACTGGATAAAAGAGCAATGGGAGGCAGTGCCTAGCTCCGTGCCTTAGAAATTTTCGCGGAGAGCTTCGCAGACTTACTACCTGCGGACTTAGCGCGGGCGTAGGTTTTAGCAGCGGCAGCTTTGTCTCCTCCAGCGGCCTGGGCATCGCCCAGGAGTTCCAGGAAGAGCGCGTTCGTATTGCCGGGTCGATCGTAAGCCAACAGAGCGGTAGCTTTATCCGCATTTGCCCATAAGAAACCCAGGGGGCCGCCGGCCCCGCCCGGCAGTTTGGCCAGGTCCAGCCCAGCCGAAGTATTCCCTTCCGCAAAACCAGCGAAGGCATCGGTTAGTACTTCCAGTGCGGCAGCGGCTTCTGGCTGACCGCTCACCATCAGGCTCGCCTGACTAAGCAAAGAATTGGCTTCCTCAAAATCAGACCGCAGCGCTTCTCCGATCGCGTAGTGCACGTAGACGGCAGGGCGGTTGGGGTACACATCCAATGCGTTCTCGGCATACTTGCGCAACTCACCGATTTGATTGTCCAGATAGAGCGTAGCTAGCAGTTGTTCCCAAACGGGGTATACGGTGTCGTCCAGCTCAATGGTGGCTTTATAGGCCTCCGCGGCTTTATCCAACTGTCCCGTGTGGAAATATAAGTCTCCCTGAATGGCAGCAGCCTTGGCTTCGTCAGGATGTACCCGGCGGAGTTCGGAAGCTAAGCGCATCGCTCGTTGTCCCATCATCGCATCCTGCGTGCTCGCCACCTGTTGCACTAACGGAAGCAGCTTACCGACTTTCAAGTCAATATCCACATCCGCTCGCCCCAGTAGGGCCAGTAATTTATCGTCGTCTGCAGCAGCTGTGGGTTTATTCCCTACGTCCTGCAGCGCCAGCTGCGCCCGAACGTCGGCTGGTTGAATGGCCAGAATTTCCTGATAGGCTTTCTTCGCTTTCCCCGTATCTCCCTGACTTTGGTAATAACCCGCCAGCAAATGACGGTGCGCCAGATTTTGGGGTTGAGCGGCAACCAGGGCCGTCAACTCTTTTTCCGCTCGCTTTTGATCTCCCTGCCCCAGGTACAGTGCATGCTTACGCCGGGCTAATTCGGCATTTACCCCAATTCGGTCTTCCAACTGGTTGTAACTTGCAATTGCCCCCTTAATGTCTTGTGCCCGTACCAGGAATGCTGCTCGCTCCAGGTAAAAGTCTTCCCGGGCCGGATTTTTTTTAATCAAGCCAGCAAAAAGCGCTGCGCCTTCTCGATGCTGACCACTAGCCTGGTACAACTCTGCCAAAAAAGCAGCGTAGACTTCGTTAGGGCGCTCAGCATAGGCCTTCCGCAGGTGATTGATGGCATCGTTGGTATTGCCCTCTCCATACTGCAGACGACCAAGTTCAAACTGGATAGCATCGTTGTCCGGCTCGCTTTCCGCCAGCTCCTTGAACAGGCCGATCGCTTCGGTGGTCTTGCCCAAGAGCGCTTCCCGTTTAGCCTCAATGAAGCTACCTTCATTTTTCAGCCCGGCGGGAGTCTGACTTTTGGTCATTTGAGCCAATAGTAGGCTCGAGAAAAGGGTAAAACAGAGTAGTAGTACGTTACGCATCGGCGAACGGGGATTGATGAACGTTAGTGGCCTGTCAAACTTAAATCTTACAGTAATCTGCGGCATCTTTTCGCGCCCGACTTCGTTGCTCAAATCCTCATTTAACTATGGCTAAACTCCGGTTTGAGCGCCTCGCCAGGCCCGAAAACCTACCAGCACCTTACTATAATTTCAAATATTGACAGGCCACCTTTAGATAACGCACAGCTTCGCCCGTCGTTGCGTTGACGGGAGGATAATCCTTAGCCTTGTGATTTTAATAACGTCTTGGTCGGGGGGCTGAAAGTCAAATAGTCAAGCAGTCAAGTAGCCACGAGCGGAGCGAGCCTGCCCCTTGCGGCAGCTACTATTTGACTACTTGACTTTCTGACTCCTATTCCACAATAGTAATCTTCATCATATTCGTCCGCCGGCGCTTTTGCAGCGGCATGGAGCCCGTGTTAACGGTCATATCGCCAGCCTGTACGTGGCCTTTTGCCTTGAGAATTTCGGTGATTTCTTCTACCGTGCTGTCCGTGCTGGTGAAGTTATCGTAGTGGTAGCAACGTACTCCCCAACACAGGTTAAGGGTGTTGAGCATGTGTTGCAGATCACTGAAGATGTAAATCTTCGAAGAAGGGCGGAAGCTCGAAAGCTTGAAGGCCGTGTAGCCCGTCCGGGTCATCCCTACGATGCCGCGGGCACCAACGTTTTGCGCTGCCCAGGCGGCAGCGGAGCAAACAACGTCGCTGACGAAGGTTCCACTTTTAGCATTCGACTTAGGGCGCTTCATCCCGATCTCATAGATCTTCTCCGCTTCGTGGATGATGGCGTTCATGGCCTGTACTACGAGGGCCGGGTGACGACCAACGGAAGTTTCTCCGGAGAGCATCACGGCATCCGTTCCATCTAATACAGCATTGGCAACGTCCGTCACCTCCGCCCGGGTTGGGCCGGGGTTGGTAATCATGGAGTCCATCATCTGGGTGGCGACGATGACGGGGCGTGCGCGCTGAATACAGCGCTTAATGATGTCTTTCTGAATGATGGGCAGTTGCTCCATTGGCACCTCAATACCGAGATCACCACGAGCTACCATGATGGCGTTGGAGTGCTTGATGATCTTATCCAGGTTTTCGATGGCCTCCGGCTTTTCGATTTTGGAAATGATCTTCGCCGGGTGGCCAGCAGCATCGATCAATGCTTTGAGTTCTTTACAGTCTTTGGGGTGACGGACGAAGCTAAGGGCGATCCAGTTCACCGGCTGTGTGAGCATATAGGCCAGGTCTTCGCGGTCTTTTTTGGTCAGGCTCGGCAGGCTGATTTTTGTGTTGGGCAGGTTGACACCTTTATTAGACTTGAGCAGACCACCGAAGAGGGTCTTGAGCTTAACGGTGTCCGTTCCGTTAGTTTCTACGACTTCGAAGACCAGGGTACCATCATCGACTAAGACCCGTTCGCCTACGGTTACGTCTTTAGCAAAGTCAGGGTAACTCATATACACCCGCTCGGCGTTGCCGATGCACTGGGTGTTGGTAAAGGTGACAATTTGGCCTTCCTCAACGGGCAAGCCCTCCCCTTCCATCTTACCGACTCGGAGTTTCGGACCCTGCAGGTCCGCCAGGATACTTACGTGCGTATCCATCTCTTTATTTAGCTCCACGATCCGCTGGATAATGGCGCCGTGCACTTCGTGGGTTCCGTGGCTGAAGTTCAGACGGAAGCAATCAACGCCGGCTTCAATCAAACCTTTGAGGCCTTCGCGGGAGCTACAGGCAGGGCCGACGGTGGCAACGATCTTGGTATTCTGGTGGTCTGTTATATTCATCTTCAGAGGGGGGATAGTGTAGAATTTACAATAATACCGCAAATGTAAGAGATGGAGAAGTTATTTACCGTTTATCTTACGATGTTGAAGGCTTAATGACCTTTCGGCGAAAGTCGCCATCGATTGTCTTTACTCTGGGTCATTCGCGAATAAAATACGGTACAGAACTATCTTTTATGGCACATTTAGCTACCTTAACCATCCAATAAAACCCACTATGCAGGAAACGCTCACGAATTTTTACAGTCACCATCTCGGGCACGATGTCAAAGTCCTCACTTTTGGCACCCACGGCCAACCGCTCGTCATCTTCCCGACCACATTAGGAAGTTATAACGAAGCAAAAGACCGGGGGATGGTAGAGTCTCTTCGGTGGTTCATTGAGCGTGGCTTCGTGCAAGTATTCTGTCCGGACAGTATTAACGATGCTAGCTGGTATGGAGACATTCACCCGAAGTTCCGGGTGCTAAGGCACATTCAGTATGATAAATTTCTGGCGGAGGAGTTCGTTCCCCAAATCAGGAATAATGTTCCCAGCGGACGAATTGCCTGCTGCGGCATCAGCTTCGGCGGTTTCAGTGCCAGCAACTTTGCCTTCCGCCACCCCGAAATGGTAAGCCACCTATTCTGCCTGAGTGGCGCCTTTGACATCAAGTCGTTTATGCATGGCTATTACGACGACAATGTATACTTCAACAACCCCATTGACTTTATGCCCAATGCCGATAACGGCGACCTGTGGAATATGAAAATCATCCTGGGCACCAGTAACTGGGACATTTGTCTGGACGGCAACCTGAAGTTCAGCGAAATCCTCCGCAAAAAGAATATCCCCCATTGGCTGGATGTCCGGGGAGACATCGAGCATGACTGGCCGCTTTGGCTGGAGATGCTGCCGCATTATGTTTCTATGCTGTAGTATTTTGGTTCTTTGG
>CALIGP010000016.1 GCA_938021455.1 uncultured Lewinella sp.
GATTCCGGAGTGGGTGCCGAGTTATACCGCTATTCTTGGGGCTCCACCCTTGCGGGAGGCGGCCGTTGGATTTATGAAGCGCTTTATGGCGGGCGTTGACCTGGACCCGGAGCGACTGGCCATCGCCGCTGGTGATGCAGCGGTAATCGAGATGTGCGCTCTGCTGTTGGGGGACCCGGGAGACGTCGTTGTCATTCCTGGCCCGGCCTACATGGCCTATACACCGGATATTGCGAATAAGGCAGAACTAAAGCGCTACGACCTCTTTCCCCTCGCTCCTGCAACACCCCCTTTGGGGGCACCGCCGGAGGCGGGGGCGGGGGCTATTGCATCCCGCGTCCGCGCCTTCCCTACTTACTACGAACTAACGACGGACGATCTCGACCGGGCCCACGCCGAACTCGGAGACCGCTTCCGCGTCTTGTTGCTTACCCAGCCGAATAACCCAACGGGGCAGGTGTTTACGGAAGATCAGATTGCTGAATTCAGCCACTGGTGTATGGAGCGGGAGATTCACATCGTCTTCAACGAAATTTATGCGCTATCGATGATCGATCAGGATCATGAAGCGTTGATCGATGACTACGGCGAACGCCGCTGGTTCACTTCTTCTCTCCGATGGCTGGAGGAGCAAAAAAGCCCTTACCTACATTGGTGGTATGCGATCTCCAAAGACTTTGGCTTGTCCGGCTTACGCCTCGGCATGGCCTATACCCATAATGAAGACTTGCTGAAAGCCTGGGGTAACTACGGCTCAACCTCCATGACCTCCAACCATACACAATGGATGTTGGCCGAAATTTTTAAAGACCTTGACTGGGTGGCGGCTTTCGTGCAAGGAAATACCCGCCGACTATCAGAGAGCTACGCTACGGTTATTCGTGTTCTTCGGAAGCACGACATTGGCTATGCCAGAGCAATGGGAAGTCTGTTTGTTTGGCTTGACCTATCCTCCTTTTTGACGGCCGATACCGAAGAAGGAGAGCTGGCGCTATGGCAGGAGATTTACGATGAAACGGGCATTCTGCTCACTTCGCCGATTGGGATGGGGAGCGCCGAACGAGGTTGGTTACGGATGGTGTACTCTTGTGTTGCGCTAGAAGAGTTGGAGGTGGCGATGGGGCGTTTTGAGGGATGGCTCGCGCTGCGCGCTCGGGCTCCCCGGACTACGTCATCGGCTGGGCCGCCGTCTTCGTCCGGGGCTAAGGGGGTTTGACCCCTACGGGGTCGGGGGGAGTGTGGGATGGCTCGCGCTGTGCGCTCGTACTTCCCGGACTGGGTTGTTGGCTGGGCCGATGTCTTCGTCCGGGGCTAAGGGTATTTGACCCCTATGGGGTCGGGGATATGTGACCTTGCTCATCGAAGTGGAGGACAAGGTAGGAGCCTTTGAAGTCCTGGTTGCGGGCTTCGATGACGGTGCGGCCAGTAGCGGGCTCCAGTTCGATACTGGCGCGGCCGTTAGCCATTTCGATGACCTGGCTGCGGGTAGGGGTGCCGTAGTTGACGAGTAATTTTCCAGTACCGTTACAATCGAAATACATACGGCCCTCGTAGTTGAGGCAGCGTTGGCCATATTTGTCGACCATGGTAGCGTGCACCAGCTGATTGCCGTTGGGTAGTGAAGTAGCGCTAAGAACTACTTTGCTGGGGGTGTCGGCTTTTTTAAAGGAGTAATTCACCTTTAGCTCATCGGTGGCAACTTCTTTGCCTGCATTGTAAGCTTTGGCGGAAAGCGTATTCGCACCATCTGCGAACTGTACGGGCCAGTGATACCCACTGGCAGGAAACTGGCTGATGTCTTTAGCCTTACGACCAAGTGATTTGCCGTTATGGAAAAGCTCCAGGTTTTCACAACTGCTGTAGACGCTGATTTCGCGGGACTTCCCTTTGGGGCCACTGCGTTCGGTCCAGGTGTGAGACTCGATGTAGGCAAAGGGTTCTTTAGACCAATAGCTCTTGTAGACGTAATAAGCGTCTTTGGGGTTTCCGTCTCGGTCAACGAGACCTTTTTGGTTAAGGTAGGGGATAGGATTTTCCGGGCGGAGAGGGGTGCCGAAGTCCTTAAAGGCCCACTGGGCGTTGCCGGGGAACCAATCAGAAGTTTCGGATATATGGAGGTGCCAGTCGAAAAGGTCGACGATATAGTTTTCGGTCCAGTCGCCGGTTTTGGCGACGTTTTTAACGTCTACCTGGTTGACGGCTTCGGCCCATTCGTCGGCGTTGAGAGTTCCCTCTCCGGTGATGGGGGTTTCGGTATGGCGGCCAACATGGCTGGAGCCTCCGTATTCCATGTGAAGAAGCCTTGGGTATTTAGTTCGGGCGTCTTCCAGGGCCTTGGCGTAATTACTGTACACTCCTGCGTACCAGCCGGACCAGATGGACGGGGAGAATACATCTACAAGGTCTGCACCGGCGTAATACTTGCGGATGGCAGTCATACGCTTAGGATCCATCTCGTGAGCAATGTCGTTGAGCTCCGAGAGGAAGGTATTCATCCTGCCTGGGTCGTCGCCGTTGGGGAAATCGGGTAGCCAGTACATCTCATTACCGAGTGACCAGAAGAAGATAGAGGGGTGATTGTAGTTCTGAGCGATCTGCTCCTGAAGAAGTCGTTTGGTGTTGGCCTGCCAGGCAGCATCGCCTACACCGCCGCGACACCAGGGGAGTTCATCCCAGATGATGAGTCCGAGTTCATCAGCGGCACGATAAACTTCGGGATCCTGAGGGTAGTGGCCCAGGCGAAGGAAGTTGGCGCCTATACCTTTGATGAGTTCAATGTCTTTTCGGTGTAAGGCGTTGGGCATTGCGGCACCGTAGCCAGCGTGTTCCTCATGGCGGTGAGTGCCGCGGAGGAGGAGGCGTTCTCCATTGAGAAGGAAGGGGCCATTGGGGGTGAACTCATAGAAGCGGTAGCCAATGGTGGAAGATAGTTGGTCGGTAATGGTTTTGTCGTCTAAAAGGAAGACATCAATTTCGTAAAGGGTAGGGGAGTCGGGGGACCAGAGTTTAGGGTTTTGCAAATCGGCGAGGTCGAGCTCGTACCGATTTCCAGCTTTAATATCTTTTAGTTGATGGACGGAGGATTGGAGGGGCGTTGAACTTCCTTTTTCGCGAAGAGAGACTTGCACTGCTTTTTCACCTTCCATTGCACCAGCGTTTAGCGCAAAAGAAAGATGAGTAGTTGCGCTACGTTTGCTGACTTCTGGCATGATAACCCGAAGGTCATTGAGGTGATTGTCCGGTAATAATTCAAGCCAGACATCGCGGGTGATTCCACCGTAAATGAAGAAATCGGATTTTTGGGACGGGATCAGGTTTTGATCATAAATATTGGTGACACGCACCATGATTTCGTCTTCTTTTTCCGGTAGAAGGTAATCTGTTATGTCGACGTGAAAGCCGACATAGCCGCCAACGTGGCCGCCGGCCCGGCGACCATTTACGTAGACTTCTGAATTCGTATTTGCGCCTTCGAAATAGAGGCGGGTACGACCATTATGGTCGGCTGGGATAGTTATAGTTTTTCGATACCAGCTGGCGTCGCGCCGATAGCCTGCGGCGGCATCTACGGCGTCCCATTGATTCCAGGAATGTGGGAGGTTTATGGGTTCCCAGTTGCTGTCAGTACTAGCCGAAGAAAGGGTAGTCGTATTATTTTCAAGGTACTCCCAACCGGCATTGATGTTAGTTACGGTTCTTGGGGGCGTCACGTTTTCGCCAACGACAATCGGGCGAATAAAAACGTTGCCAACGCAGGAGAAAAAACAACCAATGAGCAAAAAGCCAAAAAGACGCATAAAAAGTATTCGCTTAGGAGCAAAGAGAAGCCGCCACCCACGCATTTCGATGTGAGTGGCGGCCATCAATTCTCCGGTTAAGGAGTTAAATCAGATACGGCAAAAGTAACCCGAATGGATTACTGCTTGAAGAACTTGACGTACATCCAACCTTCAGGAGTACGGACATTAGCGATGTACATACCACTAGCGAGGTCACTGAGATTGTCATATCTAACCTGGTGCTCACCAGGAGGTACGTCTGAATTGATGATGTTACGTACTACCTGGCCGGCAGTTGTGTAAATTCTCATACTGACCGGGCCTGTTTTGGTGGTCTCGTAGGTCAAGGTTAACTCGTTAGCGGCTGGGTTGGGGAAGGCTTCGAGTTTTAGCAGCGGGTTGATCGTCACTTCGGGAGTACTAACCAACTCGTCACAGAAAGCAGAAGCACCAATGGCACCACCATTACGGCCGGCGTTCGCAGATGTTGAGTTTGCGTCGAAGCAGGGGTCGAAGCGGTCAAAATCGAAGAGGTAGCCTTTGTCATAAAGCGTGCCGACGGCAAACAAACTGTCTTCCACCATGATGTTAGTGATGCCTACAGAATCCTTAAATTCTACCGCCTCCCGTGCGTATTGAATGACGGGCCCTCTGCCCGGTACGGCATTGAGTTCCAGTACTTCTTCAAAATGTGCATCGGCGGGATCTCCAACCAGTGCATCAATGAAGGTCGGGCTGTATAGGTTAGGCTTCGTAACGGAGTCAAAGCTTGCGTAGTGGTCGAGGACATCCTGCGTGTAGTGGATGTTATTGTTCGACATCGTGATGGAACCTCCTTCAACGAGCGTGTCTAGCGAGAAAACAAAATTCTCGACGTTGTCGAAGTTGATTTGTTCGTCCGCAATACTCGGTGCAGTACCCATAATAGAAGGGTTCTGAATGAAGTTGTTTTGAATAACAGATTCCTTGGTGTTGTTCAATTGGATAAAGCCGTGGCGGCCAACGTGGTTGAATACGGTGTTACCGGTAAATTCAAAGTAGTTCATGCTGGACTGACGGAAGCCGATGTAAAGGCGATCGAGAACGTTATGGATAACGTTTCCTTTGATCACAATAGAGTCCACAGGTCCAAGACGTGGAGAAACCAGGCGGCCGTTCCCCTGGAATTCTTCGAAATCCCCGAGGTTGTAGATATGACAATTGGTAATGAAGACTTTTTCATTTTGACCTTCGGATCGAGCTAATGCCTGACGGACCTTGCGTAGTACGCAATTGTTCCAGCTGTAAGTAACGCCTTCACCATTACCCCGGACAAGGGCTACTTCGTAGTTTGAAGCAGTGGGGCCTTTATCCCCCATGGTAATATCGAGGTTGTCAAAACTGATGCTTGCCGGTCCACGATATACATCCTGTAGGGCTGATCCGCCAGTCGCGTTCCTGCGATCTACGAAGGGGCGTCCCATTGTTTCCGTGTCGCCATATGCGCCGAAGTGAATGTCGAAGTCCCAGAAGTTTCTCTTGCTAAAGAAGTAAATCCCACCGGCTTCCAGGAGGTAAGTGTCGTGGGCCTGGTCTCCATTTGCCAGCGTATCGGCATCGACAAAGAGGTCAATGTAGCTGAACATAAAGCCGTCTTCATTTTCCAGATTTGGTGGAATTTCGATGGACGACTGCGCCTGCATTACAGTTGCTGTGCACAGACAGATGATTAATGATAGGTAAAATCTGATCATAATATAGCGAGTTAAGTATGTTGTTAACAAAGCGATGAATAGAGAAAGGACGTAGTGTTATTCTTCCTTAGGCATGAATTTGAATTCAACACCCACAGTGGCAGTTGTGCCAAAGGTGGCGCGGGAGGTTTCAAAACGTACATCGCGGAAGAAGTTTACGTCCTGTTGGTTGGTTAGATTATTGAGGTTAAGGAATACGTTGAGGCGGCGGCTGAAACGATACTTAAGCGCTGCGTCCATCCTCCAGAACTCCCGGTTGAACCGATCCTTATCAGCACTGGAGCTGTAGCTGGAAATTTTGGTCCCTTGGTAAGCCGCTGAGACTCGTGCTGAGAAGCCACCTGCATCATAGCCAAGGGAAGCATTCAGGATATGTTCTGCTTGTCCAATCAAGCCTACCTCTCGCTGAAAAGCGAAGGTTTCGGTTGTACAACGAGGGCGACCCCGTACGACTACACAGGAGGTTTCCTCCCGGAAGTTGTTGACGGTGGTATTGGAGAATAACCTGGCGTAGTTCAGGTTAAATACCATGTTGTTGAACGGCTTAGGCAGAAAATTGAGGTTGCTCTGAATATCGAATTCTAAGCCATATACCCGGCTGTCCGGAGAGCTTTCAAAAGTTGTCAGATTCGCAGAGACCGTATTCTCCGGTAGGTCATTGGCGATCCGGATGCTGTCGTTGTTAACACCAATGGTTAGCGGATAGAAAGCATTTTTGATGTCCTTGTAGAATCCACCTACGGAAATGAGCCCAAATCCACTGGAAAAGGCAGTAAGGAAAAGGTCGTAGTTTGTAGAAACAGACGGTCCTAGGGTAGGATTTCCTTTACTGATCGAAATGTCACTACTCCGATTGATGAGTGTCGCTGGAATGATGTAGTTGAAGTCTGGACGGGCCAGGGTTGTACTGTAGGAAGCTCGTACGTCGAACCAGTCTAGTGGTTTGTATTTGAGGTGTAGGTGAGGTAGCAGTTCGCCGTAATTTTGTATTGCCTGACGGTCTTCTACTGCGCCACTCTCGCCCCAATCACCGCTTAGGCTGGCGAAAATGGCGTTATAGGTATTGTCATTGGATTCGTACCGTACTCCGGGAATAATGGTTAGCTGTTCGCCAAGCTTAAACTTAAACATGGCGTATCCGGCTAGTACATTCTCGGTCAGGTTGTAGTTGTTGGTGATACTGTACCGGTCCTCGCGGTAGCGATCACGGAACAACTCGTCAAACCGGCGTAGCACGGATTCGTCAAAAGAGTAAAACAGATTAACGTCCCGACCAAAGTTATCCCTGATCGATAGGGTTTCATCGGACAGGAAGTTGATACCGCCCAGGTAGGTAGGCGGCAAGTTAGCGGCTTGTGCTGCTCCTCCGTCAATGAGCCCATCCCATATTTCGAGGGTGTTGAGGTAGTAAAGTTTATCGTTGAATTCGTTAAAAAAACGACTCTTCTCATTTGAACGGAATTTACCTCCGAACTTGAATTCTCCGCGCCAATTGTCCCCGATGTTAAAGGGTAGCTTCAGGTCAATAAACGCAGTGCTAATAGCTTCCTCGTTGCCGGTATCATTGTAACCTGATGCGGTTAGGTAGATATTGTCGATGGAAGGATTAACGAAATCGTATATAAGGCTGGGGTCGCTACGGTCTTGTAAAACAGCGGGGTCGACATCCTGTCCACCTCCACCCGCAAAAGAGTAGCTGAGGCTAAGGGGAGTCCTCCCTTCAATTCTGCTATAGCTAGCTCCCCATTCAATGCTCATAAAACCCAACTGGTGTCGAGTAGACAAAGAGCCTGAATATAGACTGATGCTATTTTCGTTAATGGCAGGACCAACGCCAAATCCACCGATAGAATAGCTTTCAGTATGCCGAAACTGTTCGCGCGTTGTCCGGGAGTATATGCCTAGTACGGTTACGTCAGTGCTTGGGCCGAAAGAGTAGTCAAAGCCCAGACTGCCATTATATCTACGTCGGATTTCCTGGTTAGAGGTGAACCTCAGGCTATTAGACCACTGATCAAAAATATTGTTAGTCGTATCAATTATTGTCCCCCGGTCATCCGTCCAGCCCTGCCCGACGGTGCGGACGCTTCGATTGAAGCGTTCTACGTTGGCAGTAGCGATGACTCCCAGTTTGTTTTTGAAAATACGTCGGCTGAGGGAACCCGTGAATTTGTAATCTTTGAACTCTTGTACGTTGTCGTTGTAACCGCCAATAGCTTTAAGAGAGGCTCGTGGCCGGTCGTCTGCTTTAATAATTTTCAGGTTGACGGTACCTCCCAGGGCATCTCCGTCCATATCCGGTGTCGGGCTTTTGAATAGTTCAATTCCAGATAGTAATTCTGGGGAGATCAGGGAAAGGTCTACTGAGCGGTCTGTTCCGGAAGTAGAAGGAAGCCGTACGCCGTTGATGTTGATGGCGGTAAACTTCGGGTCAAGGCCACGAACGACGATCTTGGAACCTTCACCACCACTACGGTTAATGGCTACACCAGGAAGGCGGGAAATGGCTTCTGCAGCGTTTACATCGGGGAGTTCCTTGATTTTATCGGCAGAGACAAAGTTGGCGACTCCATCGGAGGCTAGCTGTTGGTTGATGGCTTTGGCTTGACCGAGCGCCTGGCCCGTAACCAAAACTTCCTGACCAATCACGGCCATACCTCCAAGAGCAACATCTATGTTGACGGTTTCACCCGCTAAGACGTTCACTTCTCTTTCTTCATCCGCGAATCCGATGAAGGAAATAACCACTACATGATCACCGACCGGAACGTTAGGAATGATAAAGTTGCCATCGATTTCTGTAACGGTGCCAACTCCCGGGGTGGCTTTTAGGTATATACTAGCCCCGGGAAGACCTCCGCCTTCGTCAGAGTCTGTTATAAGACCGGAAATGGAACCTGTTTGAGCGCTCAGGCAGATTGCTACTACTAAAAAGCAGCAAAGGATTAGTAGACGTTTCATTTGCATAATCTCTCGTTTCAAATACTACCCGCAATGTAGTATGGAGGAGAGGAGTCAAAAGTCTACGTTTAGGTGGTTAAAAGTCTAAGGTATTGATTTTTAGGTTGTTGTGAAGATGTTTTGTAAGCTCCCTTAATATGGGGCTCCGCAAAAGAGAATTTTACCGGCCTTGGTTGCGGTGATATTCAGAAGGAGAAACCGTATACATTTTTTTAAAACATTTGCTGAAATAGCGAGGATCTCTAAAGCCAACTTTATAAGCCACCTGAGACACCTCCAGATTGTATTCCTTTAGCAGCTGAGCGGCCCGCTTTAAGCGTATAGTTTTTACAAAGTTATTGGGCGTATGATTCGTTACGGCCTTGAGTTTAGCGAAAAGGAAGGCTCGGCTAACGGCCATCTCTCTGGCGAACTTCTCTACGTTAAAGTCTGCTTGGTCAATATTTTCTTCTACCAGGGACATGGCTTTTTCCAGGAATATTTCCTCGGTAGAACTTAGCTGGATTTCCTTGGGCTCCAGAATGCCCAAGCGTACTAATTTGTTTCGAATTTTCAATCTGGAGGAAAGAATATTGCGAACTCTTAGTCTTAATTCCTTTGGGCTAAATGGTTTGGTTACGTAATCGTCAGCGCCCATTTCGAGGCCTTCTAGCTTGAAAGCGGCAGCTGTTCTAGCAGTTAAAAGGATGATGGGAATATGGTTGGTACGTTCGTCTTTCTTTAATTCTCGGCATAATGAAATACCATCCATCTCAGGCATCATCACGTCACTAATAATGAGATCAGGGATGTTATTGATGGCTGATTTTAAACCAAGCATTCCATTTTCAGCCTTCTTAATGGAAAACAAGCCCTCAAAACACTCCTCTACGTATTCTCTTACGGCAGGGTTGTCTTCTACAATCAGGAGTTTTGGCAACTGGCCCGCTGACTTCAAGGAGGCGAATACTTCTTTTTCTTCATCAATAACCTGAGCGGATACTTCTTCTCTTTCGCCAGGGAAGCAATAATTGTCTATTTGCTCACTGTCCTTGAAGTTAGAAATTATATCGCTTGGCCGTAGGTGTTCCTTACCAAGAGGTAGTGAGATGGCGAAAACGGAACCTTCCCCTAGTTCACTTTGCACTTCAATAGTTCCTTGGTGAAGACTCACCATTTCTCTAGACAGAGCAAGGCCAATACCACTACCTTTTATCACATTCCGAACGTTGCCTTCCTTTTCGTAGAACCGTTTGAAGATTTGTTCGTGTAGGTCCTGGGCAATGCCTACTCCGGTATCCCTTACTTTTATAAGGACCTTGTTACCTTCAGTAGCTACGCTCATTTCGATGCTTTCTCCGTCGGGGGTAAATTTAAAAGCGTTGGCCAGTAAGTTGACTAGCACCTTCTCGAGCTTATCCCGATCATAGAATAGCTCTATGTAGGAATCAGATGAATCAAAAGAGAAGTTCACATTTTTAATACGGGCGTGTTCGGTAAAGGAGAGGAAAATTTCTTGACAAAATTTAACAATGTTCCCTGGTCCTACTCCTAGCTGTTCTCCTTCTGCCTCTAATTTTCTGAACGTCAATAGCTGATTCACCAAATCGAGAAGCCTACTGGCACTTTGCTTTACTACTCTCAGCTTTTTACCCGTTTCGTTAGCAAAGCTATCTCGTGACAAGATTTCTTCCAATGGCCCAAGAATTAGGGTCAAAGGAGTTCTGAATTCATGGGCTACATTAGTGAAAAAGCGAAGTTTGGCTTTGTTAAGTTGATCACGCTGTGTGTTGGCGAGTTGCTCGAACTTATACTGTTGACGAAGCTTTAAAAAATGATACGCCGCATAAATACCAGCTAAAATTAGCAGGCCGTACAGAAGATATGCCCACCAACTTTTCCATGGCGGAGGGTGTACGGTAACTTCTATTGTCCTTTCCGTTGGGTTCCATATCCCCTCGGAGTTAGCAGCTCGTAAGCGGAAGAGGTATTGTCCGGGACGTTGAATACTGTAATTAGCAACTGTTCCTCCCCGGTTCGTTGTCCAGTTTTGATCAAGGCCTTCCAGCTTATATCGATATTCATTGTACGCGGGGTTAAAATAGTCCAGTGCAGTGAAGCCAATAGAGAAGTTGGCTCCATTGTAAGGAAACTCTAGTGTTGTAGTTTGGTCCAGCTGATTCTTCAGAATACCGTCTGAACTTACAGCTACTGATTCATTAAACTGACTTAAACTCGTAAAGGCAATCGGAGGTGAATAGGTATTAGAAGTGATGGCCAGCGGATTGAAAAGTGTAAAGCCTCTGATTCCGCCAAATAGAATTTCACCGTTACTTAATCGCTCGTAAGCATTGAAGTTGTATTCCAATGATCGTAACCCATGTGATTGATTATAACTCGTTATCCGGTAGTTTGAGGTGTTTAATCGGGCAATACCGTTATCAGTACTTAACCATAAATAACCTGCATCATCCGATAGTATACCAAAGACGGAGTTTCCTGGCAACCCATTTTCAAGCGTGAAATGCTCCACCTCATTCTTTTCCGGATTTAGACAAAACAAACCATTAGAATAAGTTCCTATCCATATTTTACCATCCTCCGCTGGGTAGAGTGAATAAATGGCCTGCTCTTTCAGGTAGCTTTGAAAGCGGTAGGAGTCATTATTACCCGGATCCTTTTCAGGAGACATTCTGGAAAGACCATGATGTGTTCCAATCCATATTACTCCTTTTTGGCCTTCAACAATTACCCGGACCAAGTCAGAGCAGAGGCTATTACTCGTCTCCGAAGATCGGAAGTGGCTGAAGGTGCCCTCTTTAAGTTTGTAAAGATCCAGCCCACCACCAAAGGTGGCAATCCATAGGCTGTCTCCCTGCTTTAGCAGATCATAGACATTATCATTACTGATGGTTTGTGGATCAAGTGGATCATGACGAAAATGTGTAAACGAGGCTGTTTTCGGATTGAAAAAATCTAATCCTCTGGCATAAGTTCCAATCCACATTTTTCCATTGTCAAGAAGTAGTGTCTTTACATTATTCCCGGTGAGCGTATTGGGCACTTCGTCCCGATGGGTGTAAACGCTGAATTTACCTGTTTCCCGATTGAAGTAGTTGAGGCCTCCACCTTCTGTACCTATCCATAAATTGCCCCGCTTGTCTTCCTGAAAGGAGCTAACAACGTCATTACTCAGGCTGTTTTGTAGTGGGCGATGGTATATGTTTTTGAACTGATTAAGCCCTGGTGCGTAATAACTCAACCCTCCATGATAGCTTCCTACCCAGAGTGCTCCCCGGCTATCTACGTGAAGGGAATGAATGGATCCCGTAGTAATGTTACCCGAAGATGTATTGGCCTCCGTCATCGCTTCGCAACAGTCTTCTCCAGCTGCAATACGATTAAGACCCCGAAAGGTGCCTAGCCAAATCGATCCGTCTTTCGTTTCAATAATGGATCGTACCTCATTATGATTTAGGGAACTAGGGTCGTTTTCATTGCTCTTTAGGTGCTTGGTTTTCCCGGATTTGGGGTGCCAGTGAACCGCACCGTTCCCTTGTGTGCCAATCCAAAGACTGCCATCCTGAGTTTCAAGGAGGCAGTTAATTGGAACGCCCTCTATGGCCTCTGCAAAAGAAATAGGGATCAGCACCGGGTCTGCTTGTAGATTGTCCAATATGAATACTCCTGTTCCTGTAGCCAGATAAATCGTCCCGGAGGAGCTAATAAGAATATCCTTGACATCGAGTGGAATACTACTCGAGTGAAGTGACTTTAATTGGTCGTTATCCGAGTCGTAAATGTTAAGCCCTCCAGCGGTTCCGATTAAAATTTCACCGCTTTTCGTTTTGGTGATAGACCTAACGTTATCAGACGAAAGGCCCTTTCCGTCCTCGTAGCGATAGCTGTAAAATTGATCTAATCTAATATCATATCTACTCAGACCTCCTAGCGTACCTACCCAAAGTTGATTCGTAATTGAATCATGATAGATGGCACGAACGTCATTATTGACTAACCCTTCTACAGTACGGAAAATAGTGAAATTGTACCCATCGTATCGGTTAAGTCCATCCCGGGTGCCGAACCAAAGAAAGCCCGTCGCATCTTGCGCAATGGTGAAGATGGAACTCTGGGAAATGCCGTCTTCTTTGTTGAAATTACGGAAGCGGTACTCCTCCTGCGCATGAACGCTGAAGTGAGGAAATATGGCGAAGGCGTAAATCAGCGATAGTAAAAACCAAACTCTGTTTCTCATACTACTTCCTGCAGTGCAGGTCAAAAAAGGCGTTAAGAACTCCAATTGACACAAGATAGTAAAAGTATCGTGTTGTTGAGACACAGAAGCAAAAGGCAAATTCGCTTCTCTTATAAATTTACAACGGCAAGGCTAAGGAGACTCTTAAAAACTCAGGCGATTCGTAGTATTCACGCTACATAATTATGAGATTATCGCCTCTGCGATCTTCTCACCGGCCGCCGCTTCAGTGCAGCATGCCACCCCCAGCGCCTTCGGGGATCGATCCCCGTCCGACCGCCCGCCAGCGGCGGGCCAGCGTACCGACGCCCATTGCGACGACTTTGCTTTCGGGTGTGGGAGGTACCCGTCCGCCCGGAGACTGACCGGTGGTTCATCCGCCGCCAGTGCCGGTCTTTTGACGTGGTAGGGTCCTCTGGTCCGTAGAATAACTCATCATGCGGCAGGCCAGTGGCGACGATGCTGATTTTTCCTGTTTTAGGATCGTATTTGCGGATTTGCCCTTTGGGGTTAGCTACGTAGCCTGGTCGACGATCATTATCGTTGCCGTCCAAATCCTTGTCGGAGTGTTCCAGATAGCCGTCAGAGTTGGGCTCCATCCGGCTGTGGGTGTGGATGTCGGCTACCACCTTGCCAAAGCGCTTGGGTTCCGGCAGGGAAACGCCGCTATCATCCAAATCCGTCACCGGATCATCGTAGAAGTAGACATCCTGCCCGTTAAGACGCTGTTTGTAGATCAGAGTGCCGAACTCATAGTTGTGGAAGATGGACCGTTCATTGTAGATGCGAGAGAAATCAATGGCGGCCGCCAGTGGGCTGGAAAACATATCAAAGGCTTCCCGTCCGTCAGGGTCCGTAAAGCGTAGTGGATTGTGTAAGCCGAAGGCATACGGGTTGTGCCCGGGAAACTCGTCGGCCAGCGGATCCATGCTCAACCAACGACCCGTTTCCGGCTCCAGGTAACGAGCACCAAAGTAGTTCAGGCCGGAGGCGGAGTCCTCTTCTTTACCGTTGAAGTTGTAGTCCAGCGGCGGGGCTTTTACCGTCTGTCGAGCCAATACTTCACCGGAAGGAAGGTAGGCCCGGTAGGCCGCGGGCTTACCCCGCTGGTCGGTAATCCAACAAACATTGCCTAATTGATCTCCATGGTAATAAGAAGCCACCACCTCCGGAAAGACCCCGTAGCCTTCATAACCATATCCGGCGCCGATGCTATCGCGTTCGGGCGGGCTAGCGTACCAGGTCGGAGGGCCGGGAGGGCCCGCAGTATCCGGCGGGCCACCGGGGCCGGGAACGCCAAAGCCTGGCTGTGAGCCGAAAATACCTCCTTCGCTGGTCGGCAGCGGATCTCCCGTAACCTCCGGCTGACCGTAGTAGCCGGGTAGGGTAGGCGGCCCCGGGGGCAGACCCAATGCAACATAATAGTTCCAAACCGTTCGCGTCAGATCATCCATCCGGGCGGTATAATTCAGATTGCCCGCCGTCAGCCCTCCGGCATACCAGTAAGTATTGTTGAATTCACCCGTCCCCTCTTTGGTCATTATCCGCTGGTCACCGATAAAGTAGTGCTTCGTGAAGCTACTTTCCGTGAAGGTGAAAAAAGGTGAAACGTAGGCGACGTAATTACCGGAATGACTGATGAAGCCCGCCGGGGCACCGTCCGTAAATACCCCCTTCATCGCTCCCTGACTTTGGATGGCCCGCTCGCCGTCCGCCGAATAGGTATACCGGCTAATTGTGCCGTTATCACTAAACTCCATCATGCGGTTTTCTTCATCCCAACGGGCTTGTTGGTAGCGGTAGCTGCCGGCTTCTCCCTGATAACCAAGCAAATTGCCATTGGCGTCATAATCATAGGCTCTGCCGCCGAGTTCCTGGATGCGGTGCGGGAATACGGGGTCCGGACTAAGGCGCTGATCGAAACTATTGAGCAGGTCCGGTTCCCCGTTTTTTTGCCGGGCTAACTCCCGCCGGCTTTGATTGTACAAATCGTCGTGATCAATAAAATAGCTGAAACTTTCCTCTCCATCAAACAGCTGGTAGCTCCCCGTCGCTTCCGTTAACCGATGCAGTGGGTCGTAAGCGAACTGCTGTCGGTGACTGCCTCCAAGCCCTTCAACGGAGGCAACGCTTTGTTCGCTGGTCTCCAGGTTGCCAACTACATCGTAGGTCAGGCTCAGATCCTGCAGGGGCGAGCCATCCGTACGCACGCTAAGCCTGGCCGGTCGCTGGGTTAAGGGATCAAAAGTGATGGTTTGTTCACTGTCATTTCCCAGTGTTTTACCCACCATTCTACCGAAAGCATCGTATTGGATGCGTTTGAGGTAGTCATAGGTATTGCCGTCTTTTTCTCCCCGCATACTGCTAAGTTTACCGGCAGCATTGTAGCCATAGTTGACCCATTCTCCGTCGGGATAAGCCATGGCGGTCTCCCGCCCCCAACTGTCATAGATAATTTCACTAACGAAGGTTCGGGCCGTTGATTCATTGATCAACATCGTACGGATGGTCTTG
>CALIGP010000017.1 GCA_938021455.1 uncultured Lewinella sp.
GGTGGCGCTTACACCGTTGCCGCAGATGCTTACTACCCCAACGATTACGGCCTTTACAATATGGCTGGTAACGTTGCCGAATGGACGATCACTGCGTTTCAGGAAAATGCGAATAGCTTCGTGCACGACTTTAACCCAGACGTTCGCTACAATGCTAAAGAGGATGATCCCGTAACGGCTAAGCGTAAGGTCATCCGCGGCGGTAGCTGGAAAGATATCAGCTTTTACCTCCAATGTGGTACCCGTACTTTCGAATACCAAGACACTACTAAGTCTTACGTTGGTTTCCGGAACATCATGTCTTACACAGGACGTTCGATCAACGACTTCTAGGTAAACGCTTAGCGATTAACCAAGAAAGACAACAGCTGCTCTCCAGAGAATGGGGAGCAGCTGTTTTTTTATTGCCGCTACCCTAGAATTAGGCTACCTTTCCTTCTCTATTAATCCTAGCTTCATTTTGTCTCCTTCTCAACTGTCAACACTCGTTAAGCAAACTGCTCTGGATGTAGGGTTCTCCTTCGTGGGGGTGGCTAAGGCAGAGCATATGGATGAGGAGGCTCGCCATTTGGAGGAGTGGCTTCGGCAAGGTCGCCACGGGAGCATGCATTGGATGGAGAACCATTTTGATAAGCGGGTAGACCCTACCAAGCTAGTGCCAGGGGCAAAATCAGTCGTATCCCTACTGTATAACTACTTTCCGGAAGATGATCGACCTAGCCAGGAAGCGCCTAAAATAAGCCGCTATGCTTATGGAGAAGATTACCATAAGGTCGTGAGGGCCAAGCTCCGTGAGGTCGTTCGGCGTATCGAGGAAAGCATTGGCCATCCCATCGACGGACGAGTTTTTGTGGATAGTGCCCCCGTTTTGGAGCGGGATTGGGCCAGGCGCGCCGGGGTGGGGTGGACGGGAAAGAACACCCTGCTCATCAATCCGAAAGCAGGGAGCTATTTCTTTCTGGCGGAGATTATCTCTGACCTAGACTTGGCTCCTGACCAGGAAATAAAAGATTATTGTGGTACCTGTACTGCCTGCATTGATGCCTGCCCAACGGAAGCCATTAGCCCGGAAGGCTATTTACTGGATGGTTCCAAATGCATCAGCTATCTAACCATTGAGTTGCGCGAGGCCATCCCGGAAGAGTTTGCCGGCCGGATGGAAGGCTGGGCCTTTGGCTGTGATATTTGCCAGGAGGTTTGCCCCTGGAACCGCTTCAGTAGCCCGCATAAGGAACCGGCCTTTAACGCCCATCCGGAGCTCCCCGAAATGTCATCCCGCGAGGTGACAGAAATGACCGAGGAGGTATTTCGCCGGGTCTTTCAAAAGTCAGCCGTTAAGCGGACAAAATTTACTGGCCTGCGCCGAAACCTAGATTTTCTGGATGTATAGATCTTTGCTCTCCTTGCTTTTTGTCCCCTTGCTTGCACCTGCGTGCGCGCCCGCTGAAAATATTTCCGAAGCAATTTTGCCCACCCGTCACGTAGTAATGTTGACCGATACACTGCAGACGGGACACCTGGTTACGGATTTTCGTGATAGCCTGCTAGCTGCCGGAGATCGTGTTCTCATTAGTGGCTACCCCGGTGAGACGGCGGAGGAATTAATGGCCAGGCTGCCCTGGCTACTACAGCCGGGAGTGGACTTGTTTATTTATGATCAGGACCTGGCGGGGAAGCCCGGGGAAGATAGTTTACGGAATTACCTGAACCGAATGGCGCACCCGGCCAAGGTGATATCCCTTCAGCAGCTCTTCGTCGACTAAGGTAAAACCCCTTCGTTATTTTGATGGATTGGGGAAAAGCACATAACCCGTTCTGGCTAAGCGCCCGAAGTCATCATAGCTGATGCGCACGTATCCGGCATTGGCCCAGAGCCGACCGAAAACACCCCTCAATTCGAAGGTTTCTGTTTCACTATCGTAGCCAACGACGGTCAGATAATGGGCCTCTCCACCGGGCTGAGCAGTAGTGTAGTTACCGTTGCGAAGATTGATGAAGCTTGCATCGGTGAGTAATTCAACGATGACGGGATTACCCCGACTGAGTGCCTTTCGTGTTTCAAAAACACGATTTCGGGCCCGGGTTTCGGGTTGAAAAAGATAACCGAAATTGGCAATGGAAAATTTAGGGACAGAGTAAACAGCATTAGGAATTACCGGGCTGCCGTAGGGCACAATAGCGGCTGAAACGGTCCCTTGTTTCACGAGTAGTTTAAGCCCGTCATTAATACTCGGAGCGTTTCCTTGGTAGGCAAGGCTCAGGGTTATGTAATCAGGGCTCAGGTTATCCTTAAAGTTGGTGTTCAGGTTTTGGTAGTATTCTACGGCACCGGCCAGCGCGTAAGCCCACTCCATTCCCGGGGTGGGGGACTGTCGGATCGGCATCATATAACTTTTGATGTTTTGGCGCAGTAATTCTTCCCGCGAAGGGCTACCTACACCCGGAATATAAAACATGAGTTGATCGATAGCAATTGCATCAGAAATTCCTAAAACGGCCGTTTCGCTACGTCCAGCTACTTCACCATAGGTGTTGGTGGGTCGCGTTTGGGCGCTCAGTCCGGAGGACTGGTTCATGCCGAGCAGAGCCGAGGTGCCGGTACAGAGGAAGGTTAAAAAGAGCAAAGAAAAAAAGCCGCGAAGCATAGGATAGTTTTGGAGGATGAACTGGGTTCCTTAATAACGCTGAATACGTCTGCTTTCGTTCCTCCAGTGCGGAATGACTTACGGAACGGTCGGAGGATTGGTCTTGCGGAACCATTGGGTCGGTTAAAACGCCGAATGTGCCCGAAAGCCTTATGTTTGCTAACCAACCACGCTGAACTTCTTATCTATGCAAGACGCTCCGGTTATCGCCCGCTTGGCGCCTACTCCTTCGGGCTTTCTGCACCGGGGGAATGCCGCTAACTTTGCGCTCAATGCCCAGCTTGCCGGCTCCGCCGGCCGTCTCTACCTCCGTATTGATGACCTCGACCGGGCTCGCTTCCGGGAGGAGTATCTCGTGGATGTTTTTCGCATTATTGAATGGCTAGGTATCACGATAACTGACGGCCCAACCTCCCCGGCAGACTTCCACGCCCGCTGGAGTCAGCAACACCGCCTAAACCATTATGAAGAGGCTCTGAATCGCTTGCGGGGCCATCCCTTACTCTTCGCCTGCCCTTGCTCCCGTAAGGAACTGGCTGCGGGTAAGCACGCTCATGGTTGCCTAGTCGGAAATATCTCTCCGGAGACCGAAGGAGTCGCCTGGCGGATTAACACCCGGGAACTGGCTCCGGTACATGTTCCCGATATCGTTAACCCGGAAACCTTTGGGGTAAATCTGCATAAGCAGATGCCTGATTTTGCCGTTCGTAAAAAAGATGGCTTGCCCAGCTACCAAACTGCCTGTGTGGTGGATGACGTTCTGTTTGGCATCAACCGGGTGGGTAGGGGAGAGGACTTATTGCCAAGTACCGCGGCCCAGGCCGTATTGTCAGACTTACTTGGTTATGGCGATTTATTTGGGCGGATTCGTTTTCTACATCATCCTCTGGTTGCCACGGTAGGAGGGGAGAAGTTGAGCAAATCCGCAGGTGTAACGGGTGTCTCGGAATTAATGGACACGCTGTCACCGAAAGAAGTGTTTGCTATGGCTGAACGCTGGTTAGTATAGTTGCTATTAGGTGTCAGCTAAAAGAAAAGCGCCCGCTCATGAGAATGAACGGGCGCTGACTACTTGTTCTATCAGATAGCCCTTACTGCTTGCGCAATTTGTCAAAATATTCCTCCGTCATCAGGCTAAGGTGATATTTATGCTTGCCGTAGTTAACCGCGTTGCGTAGCAGCTTACTGACCTGATAGTAGCTGAAATCACTAGGAGAATATTGCTGAAGTTGGGCATTCTTAACCCGCTTTCCGTCAATCCATACGCCGTATTCGGTGGGGATTTGCCAACTTTTCCATTGGCTGGCAGAAGGAATTCTTGGTTCGATGGTAGACCAATCGATTGGAACAGGAGGACGAGGCGGTACTGCCGTTGTTACCGTCGGTGGCGGGGGAGGAGAAGGAGGGACTTCCCCGCTTGCAGGAGGAGCTGGCGGTGGTGGTGGGGGAGGTGGGGCGTTTGCTGGTGGCGGCGGCGGTGGTGGTGGTACCTGAGGCCAGGGGTATTCTTTCTGAGTGAACAGATAGATGACTTTGATGTATTTATTGCCTTCGATGCGATGTACACCATCGTAGTACTGGCTAAACTCTTTGGGCTTGCGGGAAGCTAACGTAGCATTGTCGATCTCCTTAAAGTCGATGGAGATCTTGAAGCCAGATGCTGCCCAGTCTTTTAGCTGTTCTGCGGTTGGAATTGCTTGCTTTACCGCCTCTCCGCTTAAGCCGGGAGGAGGGGAAACATCTATTGTTGGTGCAGATGGCGGCGGTGGTGGAGGAGGGGCTTGTGCAAATCCTCGTTCTCCAAAACCGATGAGAAGGATGGCCCACAGTAAGCCTGCTGCAGTAAGTTTAGCCAGTGATCGAGACCAGTGACTGGAAGAGGTATACATCATTTGAAAACGTTTTTTGGTTAGGGCAAACCCCGCCCCACTACTGAGGTAGGGAACGCCGTTAATGGATTGTAAGGCGAGCAATAATCGTTGTTGATAAGTGACGGGGTCCCATCCGGCGTGGAGAACGGCCTGGTCCGCTAGTAATTCATGGTTCTCCCGGATGGCCATGTCGTACCAATACAAGACGGGGTTGAACCAGCAGGCGGTTCTTAGTAAGGCGATGAAGAGCCGGTCGAAGCTGTGTAGCTGGATCGCATGAGCTCTTTCGTGCGCCAATATTTCAGGGGCTGGAGGCTCCTGCCTACTGTAAAAGACCCATCGCCAGAAAGTATGCGTAACAATGGAGTAGGGGAGTGGGACGAGTTTAACCGGACCCGGGCCGATGCTAGTGGCTTTGGTGAGCCGCTCTTTTACGCCACTGATAAACTGAAACAGTTTAAAAAGCGAGTAAGTGAATCCGGTGAGGTAGATAATGCCCAGGAGTATAGTCCAGGCAGAAGGCCCAGAATAATCAAGAGAGACTGCAGTGGGGCTTTCGTTGGCTAGTATCGTTATTTCAGCGAGCAAGGAGGGGAGTGACGTACTGGCGACCTCCTCTGTTCCAGGGATACCCGTCGGGAGAAATGGAATCAAAAAAGATAAGAACAGGCTGATGAGGAGGTAGAACCTTTTTAGGTGTCCCCAAGGCTCCCGATCGAGCAAAAGCAGGTAGCCAACGTAGGCAATTGCCTGGATAGCGACTGTTTTTAAAAGGTAGATCAGGACAGTCATTTCTTGCTCTTTATTTGATCATTAATCATTTGCTGAAGCTCTTCAAGTTGCCCTCTGCTCAGGTCAGCGTCGGCCGTGAACAAGGAGGCAAAGGCAGTGGGAGAATCGGAGAAAAAGTCGGTGATAAGACCGCGCACTTGTGGACCGAAATAGGCTTCTTTACTGACTTTGGCAAAGTATTGTCGACTATTGCCCATCATTTGATAACCAATTATGTCCTTGTTAATCATTCTTTTTAGCAAGGTTGCAACGGTTGTTTTAGCAGGCTTTGGTTCCGGGAGCGCTTCCAGCAGGTCTTTCATAAAGCAGGGTTCAAGCTCCCAGAGGTGCTTCATGAGCTGCTCTTCTGTTTTGGATAATGACATAGGTCTATGTTTGTAGTATTGGTTCTACAAATGTAGACCTTAGGTTTTACTTTTGCAAATTTTTCACCTCGTCAAACATAAATTAAGATCGAAATGCCGCACGTCAAGGGTTCATTTTGGAAGGGAATAATTAAGGTGCGCTACCCGCAGGATGCAATGGAATGTTCAGAGAGAGCCATGCTTTTCATTGCTTCCTTAAACTTCCTTTGCACCTGCGTCCGCGCCCTGTTTTCTTCCATGATTTTTTACCGATCTTCGCCCTCCCGATGCCAAATACGATCACTACATATTTTCATTCTCTTCCTTCGCTGAACATCGGCAATATGCCCGATCGTTTCACTTTTCCCTTCTACTATCAGCCTCACCCACTGGCCCGGGAAGCCGTGGCAGATCTACAGCGACATCTGTACAATCAGACGGATTGGACGCATGACTTCGGCCACGATGAAGCTGCCGCTGTAGGGGCCAGAGGTAAAATGTTTGGCGTTTTAGTGGTAGAGAATACGGAAGGACAACTGGGTTATTTAGCTGCTTTTTCGGGTAAATTAGCCGATTCTAACCACCTTCCGGGCTTTGTTCCTCCCGTCTATGACGTACTAAAAACGGATGGTTTTTATAAGCGCGGAGAGCGGGAAGTGAACGCCATTAACGCCCGAATTGAGGCGCTTGAAAACGCTGTAGAACTGGCAGCGGCGATTGCCAATCTAGCCAATCTGGAGAAACAGTCTGCTGAAGAGCTCACCGCCGAAAAGAAAGCCTTGAAGGCGGCCAAAGCTGACCGAAAACGACAACGTCGGGAAGCAGAAGGGACGATGTCTGACGAGGCGTTTGCTCAACTGGAAAAGGAACTCGCTCATCAAAGCGTCGGTCGCCACTATGACCTGAAAGATCTCACCCGTTCCTGGGAAAAGCGCTTAGGTATTGCACGTGAAGAGTTGGCAGTATTTACGAACGAGATTGATCAGCTTCGGGAAGCGCGCAAGGCTATGTCTAACGACCTGCAGCATCGCATCTTCGCCGAGTACCGTTTTCTGGACGCAAGGGGTAAAACCCGTGACTTGACGGATATTTTCGCGGATACCATCTTCAAAACCCCGCCCGCCGGGGCCGGAGAGTGCGCCGCTCCCAAACTCATGCAGTTTGCCTACCTGCACCGCCTAAAACCCGTATGTATGGCGGAGTTCTGGTGGGGACAGTCGCCTCGATCTGAGATCAGAAAGCACGGTCATTTTTACCCCGCCTGCCGCGGCAAATGTGAACCCATCCTGGGCCATATGCTCGGTGGCTTGGAAGTGGATCCTAATCCTATGCTGGAGAACCCCGCAGCAGGAAAAGAATTACCCATCATTTTTGAAGACGATTACCTGATCATTGTTAACAAACCACACGAGTTTCTTTCGGTACCCGGCCGACAAATAGAAGATTCAGTCTGGCTACGCATCAAGCAGCGATACCCGGACGCTACTGGCCCGCTCATTGTGCACCGGTTGGATATGAGTACGAGCGGATTACTCTTGCTCACCAAAACTAAGGATACCCACAAAGTTTTGCAGCATCAGTTCTTCAAGCGTTCGGTGAAAAAACGCTACGTCGCTCTGTTGGAAGGA
>CALIGP010000018.1 GCA_938021455.1 uncultured Lewinella sp.
TCTCCGTGCGGACGGGCAATCAGGCGAATTTCGGTAAGGCTGTCCGTTGCCGTTTCAGCAAGGGTGTTTTGCGCCGCAGCGCAGGTGCAAAGTGCGGACACAAACAGCAGGGGGAGTAATAGGCAGCGGATCATTTTTCAGGGCTTTGGTGGTTGACGGCAGGCAGTTGAAACTGGATGGGCTTGAATCCCAGGATGAATTCATATTCACCTGCTGGACGAACGGGGTAGGGGAAGTAGGTATAGGTGTTCGCTCCCGTGGGTTTGTCCAGATAGCTCCGTATCTGTCGGTAATAGAAGTGATAAAATGATCGGTTACCGCTAAGCTGATATCCGGTTAGATCACCCAGGTGTGCGGGGTCGCAATTATTGCAGCTTACGTTACAGTCGCTGAGTTCATGCTCGGGAAACACGGAGCCATCCGGGGCGAAGTTGTCTCGCAACTCCTCAATACCATCTGAGAGTGCCCGGCGCAACTGGACGTAGTCCTGGAAAGTGACCCACTCGGTAAAGTCGATTAGGGCGACTTTATAACTTTGTTGGGCGGGCATATACTCCACCCCGGGATCATTTCCTGCAAGACTAATTTCACTGATGCCACCAAATAGGTCGATGGGCTGTACGGCCTCAATCTCTGCATCGGAAAGTATCTTGCGGTTGTCGCTTACGCCACTACCTCCGAGCCCTTCTCCGTTGGGCCCCCACTGTACAAATTCCACGGTCTGCTTTTCGTAATCATAGTTGGACCCAAATCCGGATGCCGGAATGGCCAACCGACGTTGATAAGCGTTTCTGCCAAAGGGACTAATCGATCCAAAGCGGTTGTCGTCGTTGAAGACGGAGTAGGCGTAACCACCGAATTTCAGGTAGTCTTCCCACATGAAGGGGCCGTCTTCGTGCAGCGGAGCGTTATCCTTCCCACCAGGACGGGTAGAACCACCAATTTCCTGTCCCTCCACGGCCGGGAAATTCTCGGTGCACCAGCCAAAATCACTCTGGAACGGGCGGGCGTAAAGCCCCCCGGTACTACCGTAATTTCGCCTGTAAAAGGTATGCTCCCGCCATTGCCCCTGCGAGCCACCAATATCTACGGCTGGATAAAACCTTTGGTCGAAATCCTTATGGGCCAGCCGTTGCTCTCCGTCCCAGACCTTGAAAGACTGTTGTCGGTACTTGGTCTCATAACGGTCAAAGGGCTCTTCACTTCGGACGATGATGTAGGGTAGGTCGATTGATTCTTTGACCTCTTCATAATTGTCATCCGTAAGAATCGCCGTCGTATAACTTCGATTCTGGCTGCCAACGGGATTACTCACACCCGCAATTTTTTGGTTTAGGGTGGTGAAGGAAGACGTTCGGAAGTACCAGGTTTTCTGGTTCTTTGGCCAGAGGCTTTTTTCAACGGTCGCAGAAGTCCGCCCCCGGCTTTTCAACTCCCGGCTTTCCCGTTCCAGGGTGCCGTTATCTCCTCCGGGGTTCTGCACGATGACCGCACCACCAATACCCCATCCGTCATCATCATCGTTGCCACCATTTCCCATAAGCCCCATCTCTGGTTCGAAGGGCGGGTCGGGCCCCGGAGGGAGTTGTTCAGTGGTATAGGAGGCCGTCTGACTTATCCCGTTTGTTTGTTGCTGTTGGTTGCCAGCGAATTGATAGCCATTGTTACTGTTGGAAGGGTAACCCACCTGGCCCTGATTGGCAAAGCTTACCTGCATACTACCAATTATGCTTCCTCCACTGTCATCGTCGTCATCATTATTGCTTCCGGGCGTAACTACGGCCAGTCCCATCTCCGGAGGAGTGTATAGGTTAAGATCCACCAGGGCTACTTCCGTATTGGCCTCCTCCGTTCCGGCGGGAGGATAGTATAACCGCAAAAGGTCGGCCTTATAAATTGTGTTGGGGGCAAAGCCGTTTGCGGGCATAGTGAAAGAAATGCCCTCGTCTGCATCAACGGAGGTAACGGGGGCGTCCCGTTGCATCCCGCTGGCGACGCTGGTAAATCGAACGACGTATTCAAAAGTGCCATCCGGGTCCAGCTTGTCGTCTTCATTGGGTTGGTTGCGGAACAGTTCTTCTGACTGGACGGTCCCGAAGTCAATCCTTCCCGTTTGATGATCTCCTGGGGTGAAGTACATCTGCCGGCGGAAGGGTACCGTACTACTGATACTTCCCCTTAGTAGCCGGTCAGGTGCGGGGCCGGTCTTAAACTCGATTGTCTTGTCTTGCATCGGGAGGAAGTACTTATTTACGGCACCATTTGGACCATCGTAGCGAAGCCCCTGTACCCGTAGCTCTACCTTGATCCAGTGCTTAGCCGGTAGGGCACCGGGGTCGAAAAAAGCGGCATAACCTTCCGTGTCGTAGCTGGCGTCGAGGTCCGCGTGTATCTCCTGCCAGGTATCACTCTTTTTCTTTCGGGCAGAGACCTTGCAGTATACTTTTCGGTAGCCATAATAATTTACCTGTCCGTCGTCTTCCTCAATCTCCAAGGCATGGTTGGGGAAGTTAAAACTCGCCTGTGGTGCCGTGAAAATGCTCCGGCCAGTAGCCCCGTCATCGGGGTCAAGTTGCTCAACGATGGGGATTTCATCGAAAATACCACCTTCTCCGTTCCAGCAATCCACCTTTTCGCCAAACTCAAAACTTACGTTCGTGTCGAACTTGATCAGTTTGCCGAGCGCTCGGCCGTGAAGGCGGGCCGTTCCCTTGATCCATATCGGGTTAGGGCCGGCAAAGTCGAGGCGGGCGGCAGCGTCCAGCTCCAAAAACTTGAACGTTCTCGTTTTGCCAAATAAACGCCCCTTTACGCTACCAGCGATGTGCATGTGCGCATAGGCTTTTCCGTCGGCGTACCAGCCGTTGATGCCGAAATCATCGGCATCGCAGACGCCATCGAGGTCGCGCAGGGCCAGATCGAAACCCCAGAGCCAACCCACTTCCAGTTGGAATATCCTGGCGTTAAAATCCAGATCCATGGAACGGGCCATGCCAAAAGCGAAGCCCGTCTGGGTGGTGTTAGGCGGCAGGTTTTGTTGGGGTACCGATTTACCGTCTTCGGCAAATGTCTGGTTGACAACGGAGGGAACTCCCGGTTGCCCCTGGGGCCATACATTGCCCATCACGAAGTACAGGTTTTGCGTGCTTTCCAGGGAGGCGAAGCCAAAGTCAATACCTGTCTTTATGCTTACCCGACTGTCGTCATCCTGTGGCTCCACTCCGTCGGTCCATTGTCCGAGCCAGAACCACCAGTCTACGCCACCGCCGGTGGAGAAGCCGGCGTAGAGCGGCGCGGAGACGTCTACGTCAACGGCTTTCGGGAGGCTGAAGTCCATTCCTCCTTCAACAGTGAGGGTGAATATCTGATCGTCAAAATCGAGCTTTAGTTCTCCGGTTCCGGAGATGAGGGCACTACTCCGGTCACTCATCGGCTGCACGACGTAGACGCCGCCGCCGAGGGTGATTTCATCGACGCTGAAATCTTCGCCAATGGTCATGGTGAATTCCAGGTCAGCGTTAACGGCTCGCTGACTTCCGCTGATGCCCGTTACCAGCGTCATGCTAAATCCGAAGTTGCCTTCCGTTGGGGTGAAGGTCGCCGAGGAGCCCGGGTCATCATTGCCCTGGGCCTGTGGGGCCAGGTTGTCGGGGTCGTAGGTGATAAACTGACCGATGTTGCTCTCCCGTTCCATATTTCGCCAGATGCCTCCGCCAAAGCCATAAATGGAGAAAGGGGTAGACCCCAGTTGAATGCCTGGGTCGGGTAGCATGAGCAGGGCATCCGTCATGAAGTAACGGTATCCGTCGGGGGCACGGCCTACCTGCAGGCGGACGTCAAAGCCCGCGCCGATATTCGCAATGTTCATGCCAATGGCGGCGGCAAATCCGTCGCCGTAAAGATCATCTCCGTCGTATACTTCTAACTCTCCATACAGTGAAACAAGGTTGAGCTCCGCCTCAATACTTACGGCATTGAGCTGGGTGCGGTCGTAGCTGTACTGCCCGTTTTCTCGCCGACCAATAATGGTGAACACCGTATTACCATCGAAGCCATTAGCGGAATTGGTAAACTTCAACCCGAGGTCGAATTGAAGGCCTATGTCAATATTGTTGGGCGCTAACTCCAGCACTACGTCATTGAGTTGAAGCGGAATATTTAGCATACTGCCCTGGTTGACGTCCTCCAGGTCCAGGCCAAATTGACCGGTGACGGAGGGATTATCCCCGCCAACAATGTTGAAATTCTGAAAATCGAACCCTGGCAGGTGGAACTGGCTGACGGAGAGTTCCTCTTCCTCCGCATTACCGTCCCAGCCCAGGCTAATGCTGCCGTGTAGATTAGTTTCCGGGACGAAACTGTTGCCTACTTTAGAAAAGCTAAAGGTAGAGTTTTCGGCCAGCTCAATGTCGGCCAGCCACATATCTACCTCTAGCTCCTGCCCTAGTTCCAGGGCGAACGTAAAGTCTTCGTCGTTGCCCAAAGGAGCGGTGAAGTTTACCTCCGTATCTCCAATCGGAAGTTTGATCCGCCCATCAAAGCTGGCGGCGTAAAAGCTGGAGGCCCTGATGTCCAGCTCAAGACCATCAACTCCTAGGGCCCAGCCTCCCAGGCTTCCCTCATCGATGGATAATAACTCGCCGTTCAGATTCAGCATTGTCCACAATCCCTGAGCGTCCAACAAGAGGTCTTCCGCAGCGAGGCTAATGTCAAAGCCTTCCGGAAATAAGACATCGAATGCTGATAGGTACAAACCCTGCCAAAGATTAGGCTGCCCAGCGTCGGGGTGGCTGGCCGGAAGGCTAAGACCAGCGGGGTTCTCGTTGCTAGAATGATCGTAGACCCACTCTGTTTTATCGTAGTTGAAGGAGAGGCTTTCTCCGGCTTCCGCTACGGCGTTTTCGGGGGCGAGCTCCACGCTGCCCATCCAATTCTGGTAGTCCGTTACACTAGCGGTGATGCGAGCGGAGAAAGGATTTCCTTCTGGCATAAGGTCCTCCGAAAAGGCCATGGTGAAGTCCACCGCAAGTTCCTCGATCCCATTTTCATCCCATTGTAGTCGGTTACCTTCTTCTCCTCCGGCAAAGGTCATAGACACGCCGGGGCTTAAGGCATAAGTGATGTCGTCAGCGAGCAACAAGTCCATATCCTGCCCCAGATTATCGTCATTCAGGCAAGCACCTTTCCCGATTAGTAAAAGCCTTCGGTTTCCCTGCGCTTCGGGTAATTCTACTTTCGCAAAGAGGTCAAGGCTGGCACTTCCGGGGCCGAAACTCATCCCCGTAACGATCAGGTCCATCCCATCACCGGCAATGCCCAGCGGCAGATTGATCGCCGGACCCGGGGCTCCGCCCCCGGGGTCAATCCAGTTGTTGCCCTGGGCTACCTGGTCTGCCAGCTGCAATGCGGTGGCTTCGGTCAGGTTGTCCAGGTCGGGGTTGCCACTGCTTATGGCGGAGATACTTACGTTGTCTCCCACCACCTCGTTACTTTGGTTGACCTCCAGACCAGTAAAACTTACGTTGACGAAGGTGTTCAGACTTTCCACCAGAATCCGGCCATTGCCCGCTAGCGGCGTTTGCCCACCCGTGTTCAATACCAGGTCAAAGCCAGCAACGGTAACCGTCTGCCCCGGAGTAAGTGTTGTTGGGTAGTGGGTGATAACTCCGGGAGGCTGTTCTGCACAAGCTTGCATCGCCAGCTGCTGGCCGGGGGTATCATTTTGAAACTGCCCGGGACCACTATTGTTGCTACCATTGGTATTCCCTCCTCCGGTGTCAGCCAGCACAGCGCCAGTATTAATTACGCTAAAGCCTTCAGCATACAAGAACTGGTGCACTACGCTTTGCCCTCCCTGCGCGAACAGCAAATTTCCTGCCGGATCATAAGCCGTTACCTGAACCGCATAATGACGCCCTGGAGTCAGGGGAGGTAAGGCCAGGTCATAAATCAGATTGGTGGTCACCAGATTGTCGACTTCGTAGAGCGGGCGGGTAGCGGACAGCAAGAAGGCATCAGATCGGTTATTGAGCCCGAGCTCGTCCAGATCAAAGAGCGCAAAGCGGTAATGGGTCTGGCCGGGAATACCCGTTGCCGACCAGAGGAAGTTTAAGAATTGAGGCTCCTGGGCGGTGATGGACTCCTGATCGAATGGCCAGATGATGAGTGGAGGCTCGTGCTGGCGGACAAAGAAAAGGTCGCAGCCAAAATTATTACTGAGGGACTCGTTTGTCGTAAAATCACGTGCTTCTACGCAGAGGGAGTAACTACCCTCGGGGATGGTTTCGCTGGCAAAGAGGCGGTCAAAGTCAATGCCTTCCAGCAGAATATCGTCTTGGGTGGGCGTGCCGAACAGCGCATTTAATTCCCGGTAGGTTAGTGTGAGCGTTTCACCGGGGCTGATGGTAAGCGGAGAGAGTGGTTGATAGGTAGGCCGGGGAGCTGCGCTGAGCCCCCGGTCAGAACTCAGGGTAGGGATGAGTTTTAACTGCCGGACCTGAGTACCCACGTTCGTGACGATGACACGGATATCCGCGTCAAACTCCAGATAGGCCTCCCAGTAAATAGGCGGAGGATTTGGTACAATCACGCTGAGGCGAATCTCCTGGGCGCTACCGCAGGTGCAAAGAATGGACCATAGGAGCAGGGTGAAGACTAGCTGCCTTCTCGGTTTCAGTGTCAGATTCATGGGTTTGGGATAAAAAGTGGGATAGGCCTCTGAATACTTCTCTAAGCAGTGACAAATATCCTGCCTTACCCTGCCTCTGACCGGGAATATTTGCCCATTTAGCGGGACATTTGTCCCACATCCCGGCACGATATTCTCTTAGCTTAGGGTGTTGCTTCAGTGATTCCGCAAGAATTACGGTTCTAGAAGGCGTAAATTGCAGGCACAGGGTATGCCCTGTGCCTGCAAGTCAGCATCATTGCAGGTCCGATTCCTCCGGAATCGTGTTAAAAACCCGGCGTAACACTCTATCTCTTAGCCTGCCTTATGCTCCGCCCAATTGGAAGGAGCCACACCAAAGCGTTCTTTAAATTTTCTGCGGAAGTAACCGGGGTCATTAAACCCACAGGCATAAGCCACTTCGCTGATGTTTTTGCCTTCTTTCAAGAGTAGCTGACTGGCCGTTTCCAGTCGCAGGTCATTGATTAACCGGTTGGGTGACAAGCCAAGGACAGAGTTCAACTTACGATGTAGTTGGCTGCGACTCATGCCAAGATGTCTTTCCAGGTCAGCACCCTTCATGCCAGGGTCATCGATGTGCTGGTGGATGTACGCCCGTAGTTCCGTGAGCCAACTGGCTTCTGCCGGGGAGAGTTGTTCCCCTTCCGGAGGTGCCTTGCCGGCGGGTAACCACTTTGTGCGGAGCTGGGTAGCCATTCGGTCACGTAAAACCAAAAGATTCCTGAGCCGAAGGTGCAACTCCCGTTCCTGAAACGGTTTGGTCAGGTAGGCATCCGCTCCGTGTTCAAAGCCTTCCAGTCGGTGTTCATCGGCCGTTCTGGCGGTTAAAAGCAATACCGGCAAATGGCTGGTCAGGGAGTCTGCCTTGAGATGACTACAGAGTTGATGGCCGTTGAGGCCTGGCATCATCACGTCACTAAGCACCAGGTCAGGTGTTTCCTGGCGGGCAAGGGCCAGGCCTGCCGGCCCGTCCGCGGCTTGGAGGATGGTAAAATTGTTGTTCAGGCTTTCCTGCAGGAAATCTCTTATTTCAGCGTCATCTTCAACGATGAGTAACCTTGGTAAATCTGTCCTCTCGGCGGGAGAGGGGAGATAGTCTTCAGCCAAAGCTATTTCGGAGGGGGGCATTTTTTTGCCCGCTGCCTTTCTGAGTGGTAAGCTTAGCTGAAACTCCGCTCCGCCCAGAGGAGAGTCTTCAACCCTTATTTCTCCCTCCATCAGAGAGGTGAGCTCCTGCACCAGGGCCAGCCCAATACCCGTCCCTGAGGCAGAAGCCTCGGGGGCTCGCATGAATTGCTCAAAAATCATCTTGCGTTCAGATTCCGGAATCCCAGGCCCACTATCTTGAATCCTGAGCCTCCAGCTACTAGGGCTGGTGTTGAGTAGTATCCTGATTCGGCCCTTGTTTGGTGTAAACTTGATGGCATTGGCGATCAGGTTGGTGATGATGCTATCCAACTTTGCTTTGTCAACTTCCACGGCACCTGCGTAAGCGCCCAAATCCTGCTTGAATTTTAGCAAAATGCCCTTTTCTCCGGCAGCAGATTTATGCGCATTGACCAGTCCGTCCACAAAGGCAGAAAGATCGACCGGACTGTACTCAATGCTCAGTTGCTGATGCGTAATTCGCCGTAAGTCAAGTAATTGATTGATTAACTCCAGTAGTTTACGCCCCTGACGGTCAATTCGTCGGGCCTCCCGGGCTAAGGTGGGGTCTTCCTGCTTTTTGGCCCGGTCACGAAGTCTTCTGGCCGGACCGAGGATTAAGGTTAGGGGTGTCCTGAATTCATGGGTCAGGTTCGTCAAGAGCCGATTCCGGAAGCGGTCCATTTCCCGCAGCTGATTCATCGTCTGCCGTTCCAGTCTCCGCCGGAAAAAACTTCTAGCAATAAGTAGCACTAAAAGCCCCGCTAAAAACAGTCCGGCCAACCGAATATCCTTTCGCTCATACCAATACGGAGTGACAAAAATGGAAATTTTGCGGACTTGCTCTGACCATTGGCCACGCCCATTACTGACGCGCAGATTCAAGGCATATTGTCCTGGCTGGAGATCGGTAAAGGCCAAAGACCGTTCCCGGCCGAGTGTCTGCCATTCTCCATCGTTTATTTGGTAGGAATAGTTTATTACTTCTTCGCGCCCAAAGTCGAGCGCGACAAAGCGCAAGCCGAGCGCACGCTCGTTCTTTGCTAGCCGTAATTCGGTGAGTTCTTCCCAGGGAACGTTTGTTCGTCGTTCCTGACCATTCACTTTTATTTCCTGTAACACGAGTGGCGGAAAAGGAGAAGTCTCCGCTAGTAGTCGGTTTGGATCAACGCGAACCAGCCCCCCAATACCACCAAAAAAAAAGCTGCCATCGGGTATTTTGCTGGCTACTGCGTTATTGAACTGCCGTAGCGGAGCGCCACTGAACCACTTCATCCGCTGCTGGCCAGGCCGGTAATTACCGATCCGGTTTCCACTAGAAAACCATATGCCACTAGAGTCGGCCAATACGGACTCCAAAGGACCCAGCTGTTCTGCTCCAAGCCTGGTGTGTAATATTGGTTCTGCTCCGCTAATTGAGGCTTCAATGAGCCCGTCGCTGGCTGCGGCCCAGATGTTCCCCTGTGGATCAACGGCCAATTGTTTGATGCGTCCTCCGGCACTTCTGTCGGGGTTTCCCGCAGCATAATCATGGAAGTAGAACTTTCGTTCTGCCGGCGAAAAATATCCGAGCCGATCCTGATAATAATCACCGGCGCTGCACCAAATTCTGCCTTTAGGGCCGGGAATAATCGTAGCGATGGCATCTCCCACTAATTCCGGAAATTGCTGGGTAGGGACAAACCACTCTATTTCTTCCCGTAGCGCATTCAATAGGCCCAGCCCGCAGCTCGTCCCCAGCCAGTATTGATGATCCGCTTTTTCGTCTTGATAGATGGCGTTGATTCTACAATTGGCCAAGTCCGGATGACGCAGGGGAGGTAAGAAGCCTTCCGTTTTATTATCGTAGCGATAAATAGCATCATTACCTCTGCCGATCCAGGTCAGGTTCTGGCGGTCCGTATGGAAGCAGTTTACGTCTTTTGCCTGCAGGAAGTCGTTCTTTGGGAAATCCAGTGCTTCTGCATTTTTACCCGCCCTGGAAGAACGAAATAGCCCTCGCCACCGCTCATAAGTGAAAACGGCTCCCTGGGGGGTAACATGTAGCTCAAGTGTCTGTGATTCCTGACCATCAGTCAACTGGTTCAAGTAGTGACGTGGCCGATCCGTTCGTGAATTCAGATAATTAAGGCCTAGGTAGGTGCCGATCCAAAGCCCGTCGACCCCATTTGGTGCTAAGGCTCTGACGTGGTTATCCATTAAGCCATTACTTTGGCTGTCCTCCTTGGTATAAATGATACCGTTTCCCGAATCGATATCAATAAAGCTGAGCCCTTCGCCACGGACGGCCATATATAAGCCTTCATAGTTGTGAATGGCCCCAACCTGGAGATCCATAATGGATCGATCGATTTGGTTAGCCTCTGAGTACAAATAACGGACCAGGCTATCCTGCGGATGCCAGCCATACAGGCCTCGGCTGGTACCCATGATCAGGCTGTCTCCGAAGGAGGTGAGAGCGAAAACTTCTGGAGGTTCCTGGTCTTTAAAAAGGCCTAAAGCACGAGATTGCCCGATTTTTGCGACACCACCCTTGCCCACCAACAAAGGTGTACCCTTATGGATAATCGCCCGGTCAGGGAAGGGTAGGGGGCTGGAAAGACGCTTGAAATCGTCAGTATCCTGCTGGTAGCGGGCGGGGCCTTCAGAAGTTACTACTAGCATGTCACCGCCTGGAAGAGGGAGTAAATCAAGAATATTGTTGGCGGGAAGGCTCCGGTAAAGACCCTGCTGATGGAAGAAACGCTGAAAACAACCGCTTGCCCGGTTGAGACGGTTTAAGCCGGTACTCGTGCCAACCCACAGGTTCCCGTATTCATCTTCTGCCAGGCAACGCACTACGTTATTGGACAGCGCGCAGCTATCAAGAATATCCGCTGAATATTGTAGGAATTCATGTCCATCGTATCGATGGAGCCCACTATAGGCACCAGTCCACAAGTAGCCATAACGATCGGTAAGGATGTCGTTGATCGCTTCAGCGCCCAGGCCGTCCTTGGTGGTGTAGGTGTCAAAATAAGGTTGTGGCACCTGAGCAGACAGGTAGGAAGAAAACAGAATTATGAAAAGACAAAATGGGCGCAATGGATGAGCTTGACGGTGTGGACCACAAAATACTAATCTGCTTGTGAATCTTTTCTGGGGCAAAAGTTAATTGGTGATCAGATGCCCGGTTGATGCTTCCTCCGGGAGTGAATTGACTGACGTTCCAACACTGATCTGACGACGGAAGGGGGAGTTTTGCTGCGGCGTGTGCGTTATGAAGTAGCCCTGGCCTACTGGGGGGAGATTCCTTTGCTTTTTTTAACCTCCACGGCGCCTGCGCGCTGCGCCGTATTTGTCTTCTGGCCCGTATTTTTCAGGAAAACGTTGACGACCATACTTCCAACAATCAAAACAATACCCATAAAACTGAGTAGGGTGTAGCTCTCTTTGAAGAAAAGAAACCCGAGTACCAAGGAATAGACCACTTCCAGATACCGGAAAGGAGCAATTCGACTGGCAGGCTCTATTTGCAGTGAACGAGTCATAAACACCTGGGCGAAATACCCCAGCGTGCCCATGATTAATAAAGCAGCAAGCTCCGGCAAGCTGGGAGTCACCCAAAAGGGAATCATCGCAATGCCGGAAAGGACGGAAGCCGTCAACATAAAATAATTGATGATAACCATGGAATGTTCAGAAGATCCTATTCTTCGGATAGTAACGTAAACAAGGCCCGCAAAGATGGCACCGGTAACGCCCAATAATAGGTTGAAAGGGTCTATTCTGAAGTCAAATCCTTTGAGCAGGAAAACTCCGGTAAAGGCCAGCGCGAAGAGGAGCCATTGTATTGGGCGCACTTTTTCCTTGAGCCATAAAACGGCAAAAACGGCGGTAAAGAAGGGCGAGAGGTATTTCAGCGATACAGCAGCTCCCAGT
>CALIGP010000019.1 GCA_938021455.1 uncultured Lewinella sp.
CTTGTACTCTATCTTGGTTTAAGTCTACGGCAGAGCCAAGAGATACGTAGTAGTCATCCTTTTTACCACTAGTTTCATGTGGAGTATTATTATCCATATTGATGATGTTTCTACTTTCATCTACCCTGAAAGTTTTAAAGCTCACTCCTCCTAAAATTTCTAGTGATTCGATTAACTTACGCTCACCTTCTCTTACCTGAACTTCTGTTATTCTAACCATGATGCTTCTCCGTTTTTTGTGACAATAAAGAAAATCTTTTAAGTCTTTTACTATTTTAATAGTAAAACATATTTTGTCAATAATATAAAAAAGACAACAATCTAATACTCAATATTTTAGCCATAGTAAAAGCCTCGTACAAGTACGAGGCTTTTACGCCTTTTGCCCAGGCAAAACTACAATAGCGAGTATTTTATTTTTCCCGCCTTTTTGTCGGAGAAGGCCGATGTGTTGGTCGAGCGAACGTGGGAAAAAATTCCGGATACTCCCTCCTGGAGCGCCGCGCTTCCTTACCGCGACCTGCCGTCCATTCATGCCCTCATCTGTGACCTGGGCCGCAAGACGACCGAGGGCCAGCTCTGGACCAACGGTATCGACCTGTTGTTAACCGATAGCCGCGAGCGTGAAGACGAAAAAGAGCCGCTGCCCGAATCGCGTTGTAAAATAGAGTTGGTCGGTTTGGCGGACGATAATGCATCGGCTGCCTGCCAGTTAACGATTACGCTCGACGATCCGGAGGCCGCCGCCTGGCTGCCTTCCATTAAAGAGTGGATTGGTGAGCACTTCAACAACCTTGATTGGGTAAGTAATCATGCGGCGCTGGCGCAGGTGCAAGAAGAAGTCTTGAAAAGCAGGGGAGGGGAGACGATTAAGCCCGATCAACTGACCGAAAAAATTGGCACTGACCCCGTTGCCGTTTGGTTTGTAGCGCACCCTCCGGGCGAAAAAAAGGTCACGTTTAATGAAGAGCTTGGCCGTGTAAAATACCGGATGAGTGCACTTGGGAGTATTGCTCGAATTGAGCCAACGGCTAATGCAACCATTGAATCATTAAAAGATTCCAGTAGGAGACACAAACCCCGGATCATTCACTTTATTGGTCATGGAACAAAAGGTGATACCCTGATTTTTCAGGAAGCCAATGGGCCGGGTAGAGTTGAGGTGAAAGCGGATAAATTTAGCCGCTACATTAAAACCATTTTGGGCCATGCCCCACTGGAAGTAGTCGTTCTAAATGCCTGCTTTTCTTCCGAATTTGCCAAAGAGGTGTCTCTTCAGGGGGTCTATGTTATTGGAACCGAAGATTCTCTGAAAAACGAGGTCGCTTGTACGTTCTCCGGTGAATTCTACGGACACTACTATCGGCCGGGATCGACAGTAGAAGAGGCTTTTAGTGCGGGCATTGAGCACGTCTACGAAGAACATAATCAAACCGTCGAAGATTACCACTTGTACTTTAACGGAGAAGAAATAACCCTAAGCATCCATGGATAAATCAAAGCACCCCCTTAAAGTTGAGCTCATCGCTCTGGCAAACGAAATGCAGGTGGCCATCGACCCCGCAACGGTAGGTCAACTCGCAAACCTCATGACACCCCTACCCACTTCCGGTAACCTGGAGGGTACGCGAGACGTCAAGCTCGACCAAACCGGCGCGAATGAATTTTACGGCTCTTTCCGCAACCCGAAGAACATTTTTGAAATTGATTTGAAAGGTGCCCTGGACATCATTAAGACTTCCGACAAATTCTACGGCGCACTTGCGGTTGGTGCAATCACCCTCACGCCTTACGTTTTGCTTCTGGGCGTCGTTAAGGCCATTTATGATGGCACGGTGATGAAGATTGAATCAAAAGAGAATGCCAAAATCCTGTACGCTCTGTATAAGTTGGATAAGCGCCGGTTTACGGAGGAAGAGCTTTCGGCTGCTTATCTGGCGGAGTTCAAGGAGACAATGACCGCTGACGATTGGGCCTACGCTAAAGACATTTTTTTGCAATTTGAAATTATCTCCATCTCCCGAAACGACACTTTCAAGCTGGAGGAAAAGATTAGGGTGAAGCGAAAGCTGTAGAGTAATACGGATTTAAGGCGAGCCATTCTGCAGTTTTAACTAAAAAAACTGGAAGCGGTTAGTGTGGAAACGTTTTGGTGTAAGCTCTTTTTAATGACGGAGTTATATCTCTCGTATTGAAGCCAAAGACCCGAAAAACTACACCAGCCTTACCCGTAGCCCCGGAGGGGCGCCTCTCGTAGCGATGGGTGGAGGAACGACCGCAGGTCTTTCCGCAACCCATCGTTTTCGTTGTTTCCACCGTTTCCCGTCACGCTTACGTTTTCGTTACGCCTGCTGGCTGCCCCCAATAAAAAACGCAGAGCGGAACCGTCCCGGTCCACGCTCTGCGCTATTCAATGTCATGTCCGCCGAAGACAAAACCTCCAACGAGTGGTAGCTACTATCATACTATGACTACTACCATTACTATCATACTACCTAAGCGTCCACAAACGTAATCGCCTCACCCGCCTTACCGGCCCGGCCGGTACGGCCGACGCGGTGGATGTAAACGTCATAGTCCGTAGGGGCTTCGAAGTTGATCACGTGGGTGATATCGTCGATGTCAAGACCGCGAGCGGCAACGTCAGTCGCACAGAGTGCTTTGATCTTACCGTGCTTGAAGGACTTGAGGGCCTTCTGGCGGTAATTCTGGCTCTTGTTACCGTGAATTTCGTCGGCAGAAATGCCGGCCTGATTCAGCTTCTTAGTGATTTTCTTCACCCGGTGCTTCGTTTCAGCGAAGACCAGCACCCGTTTCATTTGGGGCTCTTTGAGTAGGTCGATCAGTTCGTCGAACTTGTTCTCATCGCCCTTCACGTAGCGAACGGTCTGGTTGATGTGCTCGGCCGACGCTTCGCCGCTGCTGACGGCGTGGGTTACCGGATCGTCGAGGAAGCGGTCGATGATACTCTTCTGTGTTTTGTCGAGCGTAGCAGAGAAGAGCATCGTCTGGTCGCGCTCACCCATCTGGTCAGCGAGGAAGATGACGTCCTTCTGGAAACCCATGTCGAGCATCCGGTCGAACTCGTCGAGGATGAGCACGGAGGCTTCCTTGAGGTCGATCTTCTTCTGTCCGTGCAGGTCCTTCAGGCGGCCGGGGGTGGCAACGACGAGGTCGTAGTCGCGGCGGAGCCGTTGGATGTCGGTGTTGATATTACGTCCACCGATGAGGGTGATGGAAGTAAAGGTCATGCCTTTGGTCAGGGTGATGAACTCCTGCTCGATCTGCAGGGCCAGTTCGCGGGTTGGCGCGAGGACGAGCGTCTGGAAGGGCTCATCCTTTAGCAGTGCGTCGATGACGGGAATCAGGAAAGCGCCCGTCTTACCGGTACCGGTAGTGGCGATACCCATGATGTCTCTCAGGTCGACGATGGAAGAAAAAGCTTCTTCCTGGATCTGCGTTGGCCGAGTCCATCCGGCGTTGCGGATAGCAATCTTTAATTTGGGATGAAGGTCCCAATCATCATAGACAGTTTTAGAGATATACTCTACTTTCTTCATTGGTACTGCTTCGTGTACCATCAGTTCAGCCGCGATGGGCTTGTAGTTGTGCTTGGATCTGCCACCGCCGCTTCCGCGACGATCAGGGCGGCCACCACGGCCGCGGTTAGCTCCTCCGCCAGTAGATTTTTTACGACGGGAGGTAGTGGGGCGGCTATTGCCACCGCCGGAACGATTATTACTCATATGGTAAGTAAGGGGAGAACCTTGAGATCAGCGGGATTACAACACGCTCAGGATCTGAGGTTGAAAGATATAAGGCGCTAAACTGCGCTGAGACCAACAGTAATCCACGGGGCTAAAGACCCGCTCATCGGAATTTGACCGCAAAGGTACACATTATTAGTTTGGTGTTCTTTGCTTTTGTAGATAACGAATGGCAGGCTCTCTTGGTTGAGACACTTGGTGTCGATTCTTCGTCATGGTTGATATATAACGCCTCCGTCATTACCCGGAAGCTAGTTAGCAATACTTCAATTAAATTGGTCAACCAATCTAATTGAATGTATATTACGTGGAATTTAAGCGATCATCAATGTATAAAAGATACCTACTAATTTTAGTATTGGCTTTATGTGCCAGCTCAACACTACTTTTTGCCCAAGCTATTGCTACCGCTGGTCCAGTAGGAACCAGCGCCCATGATAACCTCCAGGGGAACGGTGGGACTACCTCTGAGTTTGACGTTGAAGGCCCAAGTCTTAGTGGTTCCAGCGATTGCACGGATTCCAGTAGACCTGGAGATCATTCCGATTTCGGAGAACACATTACCCACGTTGCGGAAACAGAGCTTCCCGGAAACCCAACCGTCTTTCTTTTTCACAGTCATATCACTGACGATAGTGATCGCTGCAAAAACCTGGACGATATTGATCGCGTGCGTACGGAGATCAAAGGTGGCCCGCAAGGGAGTACTGATCCTGAGTTAGAGCATGGTTACGGTACGACGAGTTATTACCGCTGGCAGTTTCGACTGGATGAAAATTTTGTCGGAACGTCCCGCTTCACTCACCTCTTTCAACTGAAGCCCGTTGGTGGTCCTGATGTTACCATCCCAATGGTAACGCTGACGGCAAGAGCAGACGATCTGGAAGTCATTCACATTGGGGATGGCACCGCTGCTGGTGATTACCGCGATGGTACAAGTATTAAGTTAGCCGAGCCGCTCATTGGAAATTTTAGAGGCCAGTGGGTAGAAGCCTACGTTAAGGTTGTTCATCGTAATGCAGATGATGGTGGTGAGTTAACGGTACGATTGACCAATGTAATGACCGGTAGTATCATTGCTAATGTCTTTGAAGAGAACATCGATATGTGGCGGGGAGCTACCGGAAGTACGGATTACATCAACCGGCCCAAATGGGGTATTTACCGTGGCTTACTTACCGGAGTCGGCCAACGAGATGAGACCGTTCGGTTCGCCAATTTTTGTTCTTCTGAGAATGGGGATATCTGCCCTTCGCTACTATCAATTATGGATTTATCTGATCCTACGGGCTTGCTTCCTCTCGACGGAGCAGAACATGTTCCACTCTCTATGCCCCTGCTATGGGACGAAGTAGACGGAGCAACCTCTTATCAGGTGTTCTTCGGCACAACGCCTGCGCCTCCGCAAGTGGCAACGATGACTTCCGTTGGTTTTGAAGCTACCCTGGCCTACGGGCAAACCTATTATTATCAGATTAAGGCTAGCAATGGTAGTGAGACGACCGAATCTGAAATAAAGTCTTTCTCCACCCTTGCACTAGCCGATATAAACGATTGGGACGTGGCCCGTGGGCATGCCCGCCCAGACCTGGAGAATGAGGGTGATTTCGAATTTAACCTGAGTACGCCTTTGCCCATTGATGTATCGGAAGCTTCCACCATTGCTGAAGAAGTAGGCAATGCTCAATTCACGTATTTCTCCGCACCTTCGGGAAATTACCGTTGGCGATACCGTTTTAGTGACGGTAATGATGGCTCTACGGTCGTATTGCGCTTATCTAAATACGAGAACTTCAACAATCTCATCTGGATCGAAATTAAAAACCAGGGATTCAACCAGAAAATATCTATCAAAGCAGATAATATTAAGTTTGACCGTAATAATGTGGAAGTGGACTTTCCGGCGGACTTCCTCGATGATGGTGAGTTCCACGTAGTTAGAATAACCTTTGATATAGTGGACGGATTCGTTGCACCTACGCTAGAGACGACAGTGTATCTAGACGAAGAGACGACTCCTTTCTATTCCATCCAGAATACCACTACTTCCGGCAGCACTTTTATGGATATAGGTAAATCAGGAGGCACCAATTACGGCACAAACCTTGACTTTTTTGCCGTAAACGAGACAGGTGCCTTTGCGCCAGAAACTGCCGGAAAAGACCTTCCCGCTGACTTATTACCCACAGCTCTTCCACTTCAGTGGGTAAGCCCGCTGACCGTTGAAACAGTTGGTAAAACGCACAAACTTACCTGGACGGTTGCCGAACAACTTGCATCCGACTACTTTACCGTTGAGCGAAGTGTCGATGGGACTGATTTTACGGACTTAGGCGATATTGCTGCTGCGGGTACGCTTGCTGCAGAACAGAGCTATAGTTACGTCGATGCATCGGCCAACTCGAACACCCGTATCTATTATCGGGTAAGACAGACGGACTTTGACGGGGCTTTCTCTTACAGCAATGTCGTAACCGTTGAGCCAATTTCAACCATCAGCCTGCTGCCAAGCCCAACGGAAGACTGGCTCAATATCTCTGGTTTACCTCAGGGCCTTATTCACTATTCTTTACTCGACTTAAATGGCCGTCAAATCAGCCAGGGGAAACTCAATGGTGGTAGTCGCGAATTAGACTGCAGACAACTCAAGTCGGGGGTCTACGTGCTGCAGCTCTGGGAAGAAAAGGACCTGTTGACGGTTCAACGTTTTGTGAAACGCTAAGTATGGGGCTGAAAGAGCGCATTAGTCCTCCTTTGCCCTCCACCCAAACTCGGCACCTGCGGTAGCGCCTAATGGTCATCCCATGTCCTATCATATGGTTATAATTAGCCACCATATTGTCGATAGTCCAACAGTATAAAACTATAAGCCATTTGTGGTAATCGCACCATCTTCTGACTACTATCTTTGGGAGCATGAGATCGAGCTTCTTATTGGTTACCAGTATTCTGACGTTTACACTCCTGTTTTATGGTTGTGGTCCCAGTTTGCCTGAGGGAGTATCCGTTGCGTATGATGAATTGCCGGATGAACTGGATTTCAATATCCACGTCAAGCCAGTGCTTTCGGACAAATGTTTTCTTTGCCATGGACCCGATGAGGCTAAGCGGGATGCCGGTCTTCGTTTGGATGAACCCGGCCATGTAAACGGGAAGGACATCCTGGCGCGAATCCTTAGTGATGACCCCAATTTTGTGATGCCGGAGACTTCGGCAAAAATCCCTCTCTCTGAATACGAGAAAGCCGTTATCGTGAAATGGGTGGATCAAGGTATGCCCTACGCCGATCACTGGGCCTTTTCCCCACCAAGCCGTCCAACGCCGCCAGAAGTAGCGGAGGCAGAATGGAATGAAACCGCCATTGATCGCTTTGTAAGGCAGAAGCAATCGGAGAAAAAATTCGGTTTTGCTCCGGAAGCAGATCGGGATTTGCTATTGCGCAGAGTGAGTTTTGATCTAACCGGTTTACCGCCAACGCCGGAGGAGATCGCGGCATTCGTTAGTGATAATAGCCCGGATGCCTATGAGAAACAGGTAGACAGACTGCTGGCCACCCCACAGTATGGGGAAAGAATGGCCGTACAATGGATGGACCTTGCCCGTTATGCGGACACCCATGGCTACACCGTAGATCGCTACCGGGATATGTCTCCCTGGCGGGATTGGGTGATTAAGAGCCTGAACGAGAATATGCCTTATGATCAGTTCGTGACCTGGCAACTGGCCGGCGACCTGCTGCCCAACGCCAGCCGAGAGCAAATTCTGGCAACGGGCTTCAACCGCCTCCATCCGCAGAACCTGGAGGGCGGCATCATCGAAGAAGAGTTCAGAAGCGCCTACGTAGCGGATCGGGCAGATGTGCTGGGAACGGGAATCATGGGCCTGACGCTATCTTGCGCCAAGTGCCACGACCATAAGTTTGATCCCATCAGCCAGCGGAACTACTATGAGATGTACAGCTACTTCAATAATGTTGATGAAGCTGGACTAATTCCCTGGGACGGAGCTACACCACCTCCACGGCTGGATCTCCCAACACCCCGGCAAGACAGTATTATCACTTTTTTAAAGCAATTAGAAAAGAAGACAGAAGGTACACTGGCTGGAATTACAAATGATGAACAACGTGACGCGGAAAGCTGGATTGAAAGGAAAGCTTATCAACGAATGGGGCAACCAGTTGGTAAGGTCGCTCACTATGCCCTGGAAGATACCCAACTGAGAAACTCCGTTCGGTCCGGAGAGAAAGGACAAATGGACCGCAAATTTTCTAATAATGAAGTCCCCATACTAGCGAAAGGTAGGAAGGGTAAGGGATTGGCTCTTGACGGAGATGCCTGGCTTGATCTCAAGCCGGTTGGTGTATTTAGCCGCCATGAGCCCTTTAGTATCGGGTTGGATATCAAGATTCCCGCCGAGCTTCAGACGGGCTTTATCTTTCACAAAGGACAAGGTACCCGACTGCACGGCGAACGAGGCTATCATTTATACTTGGATAGTACCGGACTTCAGCTCCTGATGGCGCACGTCAACCCTGGTAATTCGATCGTTGAATTCGCAGAAATCGATCTGCCGCGAGAGGAGTGGATTCAGCTGATGATTACCTACGACGGCTCGAGTACTGCTGCCGGATATCGACTGTATTTTAACGGGCAGGAACTAGCCACGGATGTGAAAAACGATGACCTGAGTCGTGACATTATTTTCAACGAAATGCGGGACGCGATCTATAAAGACGCCATTGAACCCGGGCTACAAATTGGTGCCCGCTGGCGCGGACGGGGAATCAAAGGGGCTACCGTTGATAACATCATGGTCTTTGACCGTCAATTAGTGGCATTAGAGGTGCAACAATTAGGTAATCCAGACGGAGCTACAACTACATTGGCGAAAGCTCCGGAACAACTATCGGTGGCTGAAAAGAAAGCATTAGCGGATTACTTCTTAGCGACCCAGTCAAAAGACTACACTAAAGGGCTTAAGGAACTCTACGTAGTCCGACAAAAGCTTGTAGACAGTCTGGAGGGCGTACAGGAGATCATGGTGATGAAGGAAATGGAAAAGCCCCGGCAATCCCATATTCTGGATCGGGGACAATATGATGCACCTGCGGCTCCCGTTGAATCCCAGACCCTGGACTGGCTAATGCCGCCACTGGAAGATGCACCCGCTAATCGACTGGGTCTCGCTAAATGGCTCTTCCAACCAGGACACCCGCTGACCGCCCGCGTGGCGGTTAATCGCTACTGGCAGCAATTCTTCGGTCGGGGGCTCGTGAAAACAGCCGCTGACTTTGGTAACCAGGGAGAACTGCCTACCCATCCGGAGTTACTCGATTGGCTGGCCATTGAATATGAAAGTAATGGTTGGGATACGAAGGCATTACAGAAGCTGATCGTGATGAGCCGTGCTTACCGGCAGAGTTCTAAACCCGTTAGCGAAGAGCAACGGCTGGCGGATGTAGATAACGTATGGCTGGCCCGTGGCCCCTCCGGACGACTGGAGGCGGAGATGATCCGGGATAATGCACTGGCTGCAAGTGGACTACTGGCGGCCAAACTCGGTGGCAAAAGCGTAAAACCCTACCAGCCAGAGGGACTCTGGAAAATGAATAACGCCACTTACGTGCAGGATGAAGGAGACGCCCTCTATCGTCGTAGCTTGTACGTCTTCTGGAAAAGAACGGTACCTCACCCTACGCTAGGGACCTTTGACGTACCCAACCGAAACGAATGTACCATTAGCCGACAGGAGACTAACACGCCCTTACAAGCTCTGGTGTTAATGAATGACCCTGCTTTTGTAGAGGCCGCGCGGGTGCTTGGCGCTCAGATTACCGAGTCTACTGACAAGAGTAAAGCCATTGCGGATATCTTCACTTACCTCAGTGGCCGGCCTCCGGTTGAGGAAGAAGTTAATCTGCTGCAACAGATCAGGAAAAACGAACTCCTCGCCTTCAGCGAAAACCCCGCTAAGGCAGATGGCTGGCTAACGGCGGGTTTCTCCCGCGTGAACCCAACGCTCGACCGGGTAGAAGTAGCCACCGATGCCGTGCTGGCCAGCGTCATCATTAACTCGGATGCCGTTATTACTAAGCGCTAACTCCCCTAAGGATTACAACAAAAGATTATGTTCAACGAACTCTTTAAGGCGCAGCAACGAATGGACCGGCGAAACTTCTTTACGAAGGCTACGCTTGGTATCGGAGCTTTGGCGCTCAGTAATTTAATGAAGGCGGAAAGCCAGGAGGACCTCATTAAGGCAATTCCCGGACTGCCGCACTTTGCCCCCCGGGCAAAGCGGATCGTTTTTCTTTTCCAGAGTGGCGGCCCTTCCCAGTTGGAAACCTTTGACTACAAGCCGAAGCTCAAGGATATGTTCGGGCAGGACTTACCCGCCTCTATACGTAAAGGGCAGCGCCTTACGGGAATGAGTGCGGACCAGGCCAGTTTGCCCATCGCCCCGTCGATCTTTGACTTTAAACGGCACGGAGAATCCGGTGCCTGGGTAAGTGAATTGATGCCACATACCGCCGGAATCGTTGATGATCTTTGTTTTGTTAAGTCGCTGTATACCGAGCAGATTAACCACGACCCGGCCATCACCTTTTTTCATACCGGCCACCAACTACCGGGCCGCCCGAGTATTGGCTCCTGGATGAGCTATGGTCTGGGCTCATTGAATGATAACCTGCCGACTTTTGTCGTTCTACAATCCAAAAATGCTGGCGGTCAGCCACTCTACGCACGTTTGTGGGGTAATGGCTTCCTGCCAACCCAGCACCAGGGGGTACAGTTCACTTCTGGCAAAGACCCCGTACTTTACCTTAACGACCCGGAAGGCTACGACGCTGGCGACCGTAACCGGATGCTTGGCTACCTCAAGGAGCTTAATGGAGTGCAAAAATCTGCTTACGGCGATCCAGAAATTGATGCTCGTATCAGCCAATATGAAATGGCTTACCGGATGCAGAGTTCCGTGCCGGAAATTTCGGATATGAGTGATGAGCCCGACCATATATTTGATATGTATGGCCCCGACAGCCGTAACCCAGGAACCTATGCCGCCAACTGCTTGCTGGCCCGCAAGCTACTCGAAAAGGATGTACGCTACGTCGCCCTCTACCATCGGGGCTGGGATCAACACGTTTACCTCCCCGGAGGGATCAAGAACCAGGCTAAGAATACGGATCAGGGCTCCGCTGCGCTGGTTAAAGACCTTAAGCAGAGAGGCTTGCTAGAGGACACGCTCGTGATCTGGGGGGGAGAGTTTGGCCGTACGGTCTACTCTCAGGGTAAACTGACCGAGACAAACTACGGCCGGGACCATCACCCTCGCTGCTTTACCATGTGGATGGCTGGCGGCGGCGTAAAGCCGGGCTTCACCTACGGCGAAACGGATGACCTGAGCTACAACATTGTTAAGGATCCCGTCCACGTTCACGACTTTCACGCAACAATCATGCACCTGTTTGGCGTCGATCACGAACGGCTAACCTTTAAGCATCAGGGCAGACGCTACCGCTTGACGGATGTGCATGGGCACGTGGTTAAGGACCTGCTGGCGTAGATAAACGTGAATACGGGCTAAAGGATTCCGTTTTAACCTGCAGGAGCCCTCAGCTCGATCGCAAAAGCGAAGTTAAAATCCCACACGCGCCCGCCGGAGTGGTTTGACTCCTCATAAAAACATGGATGGGATAGCTGGTCTGGTTCGGTAATCCCCTTGTCCTACGTCCGATCTTCACCGGATTTCAGAAGCCTGACAAGTCAAAGGCTTTGAGGCCCGCCCTAGACAGTCCTAAGTCACTTCCCAATTTAAATAAACTGTAGGGTCAACCAGGGGTTGGGGACGTCGTGTGGTAGATAAGTAACGTAGTAAGCAAGCTTTAGTTGTCGGGCCTAAGCTGGAAAACAGTTCAGTTTAAAAGTAGGTAGTCTACTTACTCCAAACAAAAAGCCCGGCCGTGCGAGATGCACGACCGGGCTTTATCAGGTAAAACCTGTAACGAGGGTAGGGGAAGAATTACTTCTTCGGCTTACCGCCATCAAGTTCGTCCTGGAGTTTCTCCAGTTCTGCCCACTTCTCGTCAGCAGCAAGCAGTGCTTGCTCAGACCAGGTGGCGGGGTTGTGGATACGGTAACGAGGACCGGCTTCGTCGAGCATCGCCTGTACTTTCTCCAGAGGAGCTTCGGCGAGTTGACGCCACGTCATGATGCCGATATCATTCAACAGACCAGAGATTTTCGGTCCGATGCCTTCTACCACCTTCAAGTCATCCTGAGAGATCTTCTTGCCGCTAGGCAGTACAATCTTGCTGGACTTCTTTTTAGCGGGTGCCTTCTTCGCGGGCGCTTCCGCTGGGATAGCGGCTGCTGCCTGTACTTCCACTACAGGCTCTGGCTTTGGAGCTGGAGCTGGCTTGGGAGCCGGAGCGGGTTCTGGCTTCTTGGCTTCTACGGGCTTTGGAGCCGGAGCAGCTTTTTTAGCTGGAGCAGCCTTAGCGGCTTTAGCCGGTTTTGGCTTCCGTGGAGCGGCAACTACTGCATCATCCGGAAGGATGCTGACGTACATGCGGTTACGGTAACTCTTCTTAAAGGTTACTTTGCCGTCTACTTTGGCGTGGATGGTGAAATCTCTGCCCATGTAAACGTTCTCGCCTGGGTGGTACTTAGTGCCACGCTGACGAATAATAATGTTACCGGCTTTTGCAGCCTGGCCACCGAACAGCTTAACGCCAAGGCGCTTACTATTACTGTCGCGGCCGTTATCGGTACTACCTACACCTTTTTTGTGTGCCATAATTATGGATATTTTTGTTGCTTTCGCCGTTTAAAGTCATGCTTTTAGCGAAAAGCCAGTCGTTTCACTCCTTTTGTTTTCGCTAAAGTCATGACGCGGCGAAAACAACAAAAATAAGGAGCAATTAAAATGGACCAGCTACTTGCAAAATAGTTAGGAATGTGGCCGTGACTAGACCGTGATGCTGTCGATTTTAATCTTCGTGAACTGCTGACGGTGGCCGTTCTTCTTGCGGTAGCCCTTACGGCGCTTCTTCTTGAAGATTACGACTTTGTCGCCTTTCACGTGATCAATTACGGTAGCGCCAATTCCGGCGCCACTTACGTTCGGCGTGCCAACGGTAGTCCCCGCATCACCAGAAGTGAGGTGGACTGCGTCGAAGCTGACAGAATCGCCAGCTTTGGCTTCTAGCCGGTGGACGAAGATCTCCTGACCTTCCTCTACTTTGAATTGTTGACCGGCTATGGTTACGATTGCAAACATTAGAAAATGTATTTAATTGGGGCGCAAAGGTACGCAGATTCTTTCTTTCAGGCAAGGGGGAAAGAAGGAAATATAGAAGCAGACACTTTGGCGATGGAACGCAGGTGCAGGGGAAGGTTTTGGGAGCAATGACCCGGGCATTATTTATTCCATTTCTCCGTCTGCCTGCATGGTCCGGTAGACAAAGTAAAAGATAGCACCCACTAACAATAGAATACCTGCCAATACCAAGTAAGAAGTGGCGTCTCCGTTGCCGGCAAGAATGGAGGGAAATTTGAGGAATAGATGTCTCATGTCACAAAAGTACCGAGTGGCCACTTAACATAGCTATTTTATAACTCACTTTGCACCTGCGTCCGCGCCCAAAACGGGTTTCTTTACCGAACGACGACCGTTTGCTGATGAATCTCCTTTCCCGCCATCACCCGTAGCGTGTAGCTGCCCGCCGGGAGTTGCCCCAAATCTAGCTGCTGCTGAGACCATCCCTCGTTGCTTTCAGTTACTTCACGCAGCACCACACGGCCGTCAGCGGAGAAAACGGAAGTAACCGTCTCATTCTGGCGATCGGCGTAAACAGCGTAATTGACCGGCCCGGCCGTTACCGTTGGCCATACCTTAAAGAAGGTACGGACCACCTGACGGACCTCCCGAACCGGGCTGTCCGTAATGGTACCATCAAAATCAACGGCCCGAATCCGGTAAACATTACTGCCCGCCAGCGGAAACTCGTCGTAATACCGATACTGGCTGGCCTCGGTAAAGTTGACCCGATCGAGTTCTTGCCAGTGGCCTCCGGCAGTGCTTCTTTCCACCAGGAAATGACTGCTGCCATCCGGCTCCGCAATTTCCCAGTCAAGGCGATTGAGTTTGTCTTCTGCCCGAGCGGTAAAGGAAATCCATTCTACCGGTAGGGCGCTCCTCATAATGGTCCACTCGTAGGTGAAGACGTAGTTCGCATTTTTCATGCTGAGCTCCGTGTCGTCCGTAACGCGCACGAGCAAAGTATGATTCTCATCCGTTAGCTCAGCCGCCGTCAGGGTGATGTCTTCTGTTCCGTTAGCGAATGCTTGCCCGTCCAGCTCCCACTCATAGGTCAGCGTATTCGGGATGGGCTTGATGGTCGTGATGCTGAAGTCAAGGTCAGCTCCTTCAAAGTCAACCTCCGTCGTCGCTGGAGAGGTCGTTTCCAAAGGGCTAATTATGTTGTAGATCGTCTCGATGGTTTGTTCGGAGCAAACAGAACAAAACCCCTGGTTGAGGAACTCCATCATACAGGTACCATCAACGGGCTTGAAGGTCGTACCATTCCGACTAAACTCGCCAACACCGTTCATTCCTATCCAGTCCTGCCACCTTACGTTGCCCGTATTCGCTTGAGAAGTTACGTTGGCTCGCTCACTGTTGTTGCCAGAGTCGTACTCATCAGCTAAGTTCATGAAGGAATGCCCCGTCTCATGTATGGCGAGGTCGCTAGCGCTCACGTGCGTGCTGTTTACAGCCGTAGATCCACCTGACCCACCGTAAAAAGGGCTGTTAACCACAATGATAGCCTGGTCATAAACGGGGTAGTTGGCAGCCAGCTGGGCGCGTACTTTAGCATTGTCTACCACCAATAACCGGTGAATGCCGAAAGCATCGAAGGTGCCATCAAGGGCCGTATTTACGTCCAGCGTGGGGTGAGAGGTGCTGTTTTCAATATTCGGGTGATCCGCGCCACTTTCCTGGCTGACGACGTCAAGTGTATGAACATTGAAGAAATTGGTGTACTGTAAAAAGGGCGGTTCGTTGAAAAAATCAGTGGTGATACTGCTGGCATCCGCTGCGAAATCAGCTAATTGAGGTTGGGTGTAGCCGTCTCCGAGAATGACGAAGTTGATCCGTTTTTCATCCGGACCGGCGTCTTTGATCTTGTTGACCTGAGCAAAGAGCGAGGAAGAGGCCACCAGAAAGGCAGCAAACAATGATAGTGTGCGAAGCATGAAGTAAGGATTGGTCCCTAAAGGTAACCCTATTGATCATCTCTTTAGGTCAATTTGCTGACGAATAGCCCTTCCCGCAGGGCTAATGCCTGCTATCTTCAGCCATCGCAGCCGACGATTGAGTTGGGTTCTCAGGTCGATCACCCGATCGGCTTCAGAGACCGTAACCGTTTCTAAGGTTCCACTTTCTGAAGGGACTTCGTACTGAGCCGGACCAGGGTAGGGCAGGCTGGTTTGCCGGAGGGTATTGCCTTCTTCATCGATGAAGGTAAACACTAAGTGGTCATCTGGAACTTCTTTTAACGCAGAAGGGTAGTCCGTCCGCAGTCGGCCGGGGCCCTGAATAATGTCTACTACCTCCAGGGTGTCTCGCTCCGGGAACACTTTCATGATGATGGTTAGGACCTTGCCCGTAGGTGGAGCTGCGGGCGCAGATGTCTGTGGCGCGGGACGGCAAGCAAATAACCAACACAAAACTAGTAGAGGGAGGTAGCGCATAGGCTCAAAAGATTTGCCGTAAAGATGAGGAGTGAAATCGAGAAAGAACGAACAAGTCGTGATGCCTATCTTCACCTCAAACACAGATCATCATGCAACGTAGAAAATTCATCGCCGCCGCCGCTGCACTTCCTTTTAGTGCCGCCGCCGCCGCTTCAGCGAATAACCCGCTAGCCGAAGGCGATCGGCAACTCATCGAGTTACGGACCTACGAAATCAAATTCGGTGGTAGCGGTAAGGGGCGTTTGCTCGACTACCTTCTGGAAGTATTAGCTCCTACACTCCGACGCATGGGATGCCCCTGGGTAAAGGTGTTGAAAGAAAGAGGAGATGCTGAACCTGCCAAAATCTGGTGTATGATTGCTTACCCCGATGCAGGAACTTACATCAAGGCACAAGACCTGTCCGGAAACGTCGCTTTCCGTACGGCCTCGGCCGAGTATGATGCCGTTGCCCCCGAAAAGCCCATCTTCAATCGCTACACTTCTTCTCTCTTATTGGCCTTTACCGGTATGCCCGAGGTGGCTGATTCCGAAGAGGCTTCCCTCTACGAACTTCGTACCTATGAGGGGTACAGTGAAGATGCGACCCGCCGCAAAATTTCTATGTTCAACGACGAAGAAATCCCCCTCTTCCACGAAACGGGACTTCACCCCGTCTTTTTTGGAGATATGATCGCCGGTCCTCAACGCCCCAGCCTGGTGTACATGCTTCACTTCAAGGACATGGCCGAACGCGACGCCAACTGGAGCACCTTCTTCAACCACCCTGAATGGAAAAAAATGCTCGCTGACCCTAAGTACGCCAATACGGTGTCCAATATTCATAAGGTGTTTTTGGAGCCGATTGGATAGTCCTTTGGTTCGTTGGTCTTTTAGGTCCGAACGTCTATCCCTCGCGGCAGCCCCAAAAGACCAACGAACCAAAAGACTAAACTCTCTCCATAATCGTCATGTCAATCCGCCGCTCCCCACTCAGGCCTATGCCGTGTTGGATCCCAACCGTTTGGAAACCATTGCGTTCGTGAAAGCGGATGCTGCCGGTGTTTTCGGTCCAGATTTTAGCGGTGAGGTGGTGGTACCCTAGCTCTTTAGTAGTGGGCAGAAGGAGGTCGTAAAGCTGCTGACCTGCGCCTTGACCGGTCCTGCCAGCCCATAAAAAGACGGAGACTTCCCCGGCGCCGGCGTAGCCGCCGCGTTCGCTGTAGGGTTTGACGTAGGCGTAGCCAATGACTCCCCCAAAGATGTCCAGCGCCACGAGCATACAGACGCGGGTATGCTGCATCAGCTCAATGAATTCTGCTGCTCGCCGGGGAGTAACGACCATATGGCTTTTACCAATGTAGGCGTTGAAAATGAGCGCCATGACGGTGGCATCGTTTTCCTGAGCTTCGCGGACTTTCATGACAGGCGAAGTTTGTCCGCGTCTTCCTGATATCCGGCATACCATTTAGCCTGGAAGTCGGGGAGGATTTGACGGAGATGATGCATTAGATGAAACAAGTAGTCTTCGATCAGAAACCCGAGACTGCTGGGAGCATTTTCTTCCACACTGCGCATCGCCATACGGTGAAACTCATGTTGAGTAGTAAGCGCATTAAGCCGTTCCGTGGGGAGGCGACTAATTAGGGCTGCCAGATGCTGCTGGACGAGTAGGAAAGTATCAATTACTTCGCTTCCTTCCCGCTCCTGATAGCCATTGAGAACCACCCAGGCTTCCTGGTCGTAGCCCGTGAAAATTAGATTCTCTTGGTCTAAAGCTCGCAAAAAGCGGCGATGATTGTTGTAGGCGGAATCGATCAGGTGTCCCAGAATCTCCTTGGCGGACCATTTCTCAGGGGATGCTTTATGACTTAGATCTGCCTCCGTAATTTGACGGAGTAAGGGGGCGACGGCGCGCAGGATGCCATGTAGGTTTTCGGAAAGCAGGGTAGGGGTCATGGGCCTTTAAGTCTGGTTCCTAACGAAAGTAATTGTCCTAGCTCCAAGCACAAAATGACGAGTACATATTTATTAAATAATAGTTAGCTTTGTTTTTAAACTAATTATTATGACCGTCATCAAACCACCGAACAGCATCGCGCTGAATCATCGTCGCCCTAAGCTGATTTTTTTGGCGGGATCCATTGAAATGGGGGTTGCCGAGAATTGGCAGCAGACAATAGAGTCTTTCTTCTCGGACAAGGACACTTATACTTTGCTGAATCCCCGGCGTGATGAATGGGACGCCAGCTGGGAGCAAACTTTCGTTTCCCCCGATTTTTATCAACAGGTCAACTGGGAGCTCAACGGCCTCGAACAATCGGACCACATCATCCTCTATCTGGCACCCGAGACCAAGTCACCCATCTCTCTGCTCGAGTTAGGTCTCCATGCTGACAGCGGTAAATTACTTATCTGTTGTCCGGCTGGTTTCTGGCGACGGGGCAACGTCGAGATTGTGGCTGAACGATACGGCATCCCGCTCTACGAGAAGCTGGAAGATTTGCTCCTGCGCCACTTCGAGGATTGAAGACCAAAATGTACTCTCCTAGACAGATCCTGTTTTCTCCGTGGATCTCTGTGCCAACCTCCGTGAACCTCTGTGGTTAACCGTCTAGCCTGTCTTCAAAAAATCGCCATCTGATTCTCATCCACCTCGTCCGGCTTCTGCCGCTTCTTCAGCAGCACATTTGGCAGGTCCATATCTGGCAATAGCCGTTTGACGATGCGTAGCCGGTGGGTGTAGCGCCCAAGCTCGTAATTGAAAATACCGTAGTGATCTACGGCGTCAATGCGGACACAATCATGGACGTGCAAGATCTGACTATCCGGAAGCAATAAACCAACGTGATCAATCTGCCCTTTACGGTTATCGAAAAAGGCCAGGTCAGCGGGTTGTGCTTGAACGACAAAGTCGACCATCTCGCCACTGTTACTCATCGCCGCCGCGGTGCGCGGCAGCCGGACATTGATCAGGCGGGTAACCAGTTGTATCAGCCCGGCAGCGTCTACGCCGGTGGGCGTACGCCCACCATTCAACTGTGGTACGTAGAGCCAGCGACGGGCAAAACGAATAAGTAGCTCGGGGTCCGTGCGTAGGTCTTCGGACAAGGCTGCTTGCCCGGAATAAGAAAAGACCTGCTCGCCATGGCGCAGCCGGATACCATCGTATTCCGGCAGACGAGCGCCGAAGGTGATGGGAAGTCCGACCTTCTCGCCTAGGATGGTAGAGTACAGATCGAGCGCAAAGGCAGGCTTATCCCGCTGAAGGCGGAAGGTTCGTTCATCAACGCCCATCAACTGGTCCGTTCTGACGTAGCCCTCGAAATCGTCATCGCAGCAACGGATGTGACTGAAGACTTTCCCCGCCTCAAGCAGAGAAACCGGCTCACCGAGTAGTAATTGACTACTCATTTCGGCGTTGGCTCGGGGCTTTTCCCGGATGGCAGCCGCTGTATAGCGGCCAATGGCGTAGGGGCTTGACATATCGGGCGTAAGATAGTAGCCACCGTGATATTTTTCCTTGTAGATCTAATTTCATTTATCCCTTACCTTGCTTAAGGCGAAATCTCCAGAGAACCCCTCCATCGCGCAGCAATCTTCCCCCAGACTCTGTGTACCTCTGTGTTTACCTCCGTGAACCTCTGTGGTTAAACCTCCCAATCGCGCAGCGATCCCTCTCTACAATCTGTGTCTCTCTGTGAAAATATGTGGTTAAAACCCCCAATCGCGAAGCAATCCTCCCCCAGACTCTGTGTTCCTCTGTGCTTACCTCCGTGAACCTCTGTGGTTAAACCTCCCAATCGCGAAGCGATCCCTCTCTACAATCTGTGTCTCTCTATGAAAATCTGTGGTTAAAACCCCCAATCGCGAAGCGATCCTCCCCAACCTCCCCTTGCTCAAATTCCCCTTCATTGCACCCGCGTTCGCGCCCCCACAAAATAAGCCGCCCAACTTCCCCGTTCAGTTCTCCGATACCCCTCGTATTTTTGCGGCCCCAAAGCCATTACATGAAACATATTTTTACCCTGATCCTTCTTTGTACCCTTGGCGGTAGCCTTTCGGCTCAGGATTACCATTTTTCCCAGTTCTTCTCCAATCCGGTCTCCCTCAATCCTTCCCTGATTGGGCTCTTCCCTGGCCGGTACCGGGTGTCTTTTGCCAACCGCAGCCAGTGGGGGCAAACCCTGGAGACGCCCTTTACGACGACGGCTTTCGCCGCTGACTTCCACTACTACGTCAACCCCAAAAAGCGCCAATACAAAGATGCTTTCGGCGTCGGAGTGGTCTTTGCCAGTGATCGCTTGTCGGAGTTCAACTACAGCGTGAATCAGATTATGGTGGGCGGTGCCTTCCACAAATCACTGGATCCTAAGAATAATCAAACGCTGAGCCTGGGCTTTCAATTGGGCGTGGTGCAACGCAACGTTAGCTACGATCAATTGTCATTTGAAGATTCGTTCGACGGTACCTCTACCTATGTGGATGGCCTTAGCGGAGAAGAACTGCCCATCAATAACTATGCCTTTGGTGATTACCAGCTTGGACTCAACTACGCCTATGCTCCCAAAAACGCCATGGGTGTCTTTGTCGGCATTGCCCTGCACCACTTCAATGAGCCAGAGCAGAGCTTCTACGCCGAAGCAACGATGGGGGAGGACATCGAGGTGACCAATATCCTGGATCGCCGTTTCAGCGGATACTTGAACTTTCGCCTGCCGGTTGGCCGCGATGTGGAGCTAAGTCCGAGGATCTATGCTTTTTCGCAAGGACCACACACC
>CALIGP010000020.1 GCA_938021455.1 uncultured Lewinella sp.
GGCTCCTCCTCTCCGGGAAATAAATAAGACATCAGGTAGAGATAGCTCCCGGCTTCTTGCGGAGTGCCATCCAGCGTCCCATCCCAGCCTTCGCTGAAGTCAATGCTGTCAAAAACTTTTAAGCCCCAGCGATTAAAAATCACTAGAGAATAATCCTCCGGCGGACAGTTCGTAAACAAGCGAAAATTGTCGTTCGTACCATCGCCGTTGGGCGTTATGACTTCGGGCACCGCTGCATCGCAGTCGCAGACCTCCGCTATGTTTCCGTTGAAGTCAACTACCGTTGAATCTCCACACTCACTAAAAACAGTCGCGAAGTAATCTTCTGCCGGGTCGGCGATGAAGGTCCGTGGATTGTCCGTCTCCCCGTCAAACCAGCGGATGTCCGTAATGCCGATGGAGCCCGGGTTGAACACTTCCAGCTCCAGGTCAACACCCGTGCAGAGGGTCTCTTCGGTTAACAGGTCTAAGCGTGGGGCAAAACGATTGTCCTCTTCCGCTTCAAGGTCAAGCCGGACGGCGCGCGCTCCGCAGGCGTTACGAATCTGCACCTGAATGGACTCTCCCTCAATGCCTCTGGGTTTTGGGGCAATAATGGTGTCACCAAAAAATTTTTCCACATAATAGGGGGGTAAAATCCCGTTAGGAATTGATCCTCCGGCAATGACGACGACACTATCTATGGGCAGGTCAGAATTCAAAACAATACGACACAAAAAGCCGTCGCAGCCATCGTCAATCAACTCAATCTCTACGGGATTCACTTCTCCCCGCTCGATGATGGCTCGCTGGCAGTCGATCGTCGGCTGGCAGCCGCCCGTGATGGTGACGCAGTAGGTGCCGCTTTCTTGCAGCAGCAGGCTGGCACCGTTACTCCCGTCTGACCATTGATAGTCCGTCCCAAACTCCCGCGCATTGAGTAGCGGCGGTTCCTGATTGCAGGTAAATACCGTTGCGGTATCCAGTACCAGCGTGTCGGCCACTACCGGTTGGGCGAAAATGGCGTCTACGAAGTTGGGCAGCGACTGCGGTGAAAAGTTGTTGTCCCGAAAGGCCGAAAAATCTAGCATGAAACGGTTGACGCTTGGGTCGGGGCTGGAAACGCAGATAATCTCACTCAGCCCATATTCCGCGCCATTGGGGCCGTCCACACTTTCTTCCACGAAGTAGATGTTGCCATTGGGGCCGATCTGAAAGCCCGCGTTCTGCTGGTTCATCTCTCCGGTGGTACGCTCTAATCGGGCTACGTCCAATCGGCTACCGTCCGTGAGGTCGTAGCGGACGATCACTTCGCCCAATGCCGCAAAAATTTGTGTCCCGTACAGGAAGCGGCTATCCGGTGTAAAGGTGATGGAACCGGGGTCCAGGTCGGGCAAATCCAGAGAAGCATCGTCACTAATCGTTCCTGTTATTGCGTCGAAGGCGAAGACCGCGCCATCGAGCCAGATAAACTGTCCGTCAGGACTAAACTTGATGATGCCGCCCACGTCGCCGGCCGGACGAGGAACCACCACCGGTGCGCCAACGCCCGAGGCCGTTAGTGGAGTTACGACGATGAAAGGAGCATCGTCATCGTTGGAGTGGCAGACGATCCAGAAGCCCTCCTCTCCGGCCATCGGGGTGGCGCTCAGGGCTTCGTAGACCAGATCAATCACGTTCTGGTTCGCCAGCCGGACGCCGCCGAGCCCGCCATTGAGGTTCATGTCAATGATGAAGTAGGATAGTCCCCGGCCTCCGGGCTGACCCGGGATGGCTCCGCCGACGTTAAATTCGGACTCTTCCATCGTGAAGAGGTAGTACACGCCGGCTTCGCCGGCAGGGTCCGGCATGGCAATCGCGCTCTGGCGGGCACTGATTCCGCCGCCTTCTTCCCCGCGCATATCGTACATCACCTCGTGGTTACGGTTCCAGATGATGCCGGGGCTCTGCCCGGTCACCGCTGGCCGACCGCCGCCATTAGTGTAAAACAGCAGCTGTCCGTTGGTGTCACTCATGGACACCACGCCCTCGAAGGCCGCCATGGCGGAGGGGGGTGCCAGCGTCGGGGTGCCCGTCGCAAAGCTGACGCTGATGGCTCTGCCGAAATGCCAGTTTTCGCCCTGTCGCTCTTGTTGGGCGGATAGGGAGAGGGAGAGCGTTAGCAAAAGGAAGAGAATTAATCTTGGTGTCATGTTTATGGGATTAGAAACACAAAAAACCTCTCCCCCGGCCCCTTTCGCTTCGCGGCTTCTCCGCTGGCTTTACAAGCCTGCTTCGAGGTCCGAAGGAGAGGGGTGACCCTTCGGATAAGATTTTCTTGATTGATAATGTAATTCTGGGTAGCTGGGTTCTATTGGGTTTCATTTCGTCAGGTTTCCGGCTGACCGCCGAAGGCAGATGCGAAGCACACCCGGTGCTGAATTACGAAGCTCTTCGAGCTAGCTTCCTGCAACCTGCAACTCAGAACCTGCAACCTGCAACCGCGACAACGAATACGAGGGGGTGAACCCCCTCGCTACGAGAGACGGCCCTCCGGGCCTGAAACTTCCTCATCTCGCCACCGCCTCATCCGTCGTCTCCTGCGGCAGCGGTTCTTCGGCTTCTTCTTCCTCTTCGGGGTCTTTCTGGAAAGCGAAGGGTAGCATCATGAACATACCGGCCATGATGGCCATATCGGCGACATTGAAGATACCCGTTTGCAGGCTACCAACTTTCAGGTGGAGCATGTCTACTACGTGGCCGTACATCAGGCGGTCAACGATGTTGCTCAGACCACCACCGACGATGAGGGCCAGGGCGACCGTTTGCCAGCCATTGAGCCGCTTCTCGCGGAAGATGTACCACAATAAACCCAGCAGTAGAACGGCGGGGAAGATGTTGAGTAGAAGCGGGCGAAGTATCGGCCCCAGGTCAGAGCCCAGCGACAGGAAAGCCCCCGTGTTACGCACGAAGGTCAGCCGTAGTATATCGTTGAAGAAGAACTGTTCCGGCTGCCCCTGCAGGTGATCGATGGCCAGGAATTTGGTCCATTGGTCAAGGCCCACCGTTACGGCGACGGCGGCACCTACTGCGATGAGGCGTGATTTAAAGTTATTCATTTGAGTCACTTGAATATGGGGTAGTAGTCAGGTTATTTACCAGAGGAAAAAACCTCTTTCAGTTTTTGCTCTAATGCTTTGCCGCGCAGGTTGCGAGCCATGATCTTGCCTTCGGCGTCGACCAATACGGTCTGTGGAATGCTGGACACGCCGTACTGTTTAGCGAATTCACTTCTCCAGCCCTTCAGGTCGGAAATGTGCAGCCAGGTGAGTTTGTCGGCAGTGATAGCTTGTTCCCAACGAGCTTTGGTTTTGTCGAGGCTAACGCCCAAAATTTCAAAGCCCTGGTCTTTGTATTGGTTATAGACCCGCACGACGTTCGGGTTTTCTTTACGGCAGGGGCCACACCAGCTGGCCCAGAAGTCGATCAGGACGATCTTACCGCGCAGGCTCTCCAGGCTGATTTTTTCTCCTTCGGGGCTGTCACCGGTGAAAAGAGGTGCTTCGGCTCCAATGCTGAAGCTCCGTAGGCCACTCACCTGGGCGCTGATCAACTTTACGGGTGTCGGGAATTTTTTCTCGAAGCGTTCAATGATCGCATCGGCGATTTTGATGGCTGCAGGATGCTTCTTCTGCGCCAGCGCGGAGAAGCCGCCGCTCATGGCGAAGAACTGTGCCCGGCTGCCCTCGGGCCAGGGAGCGTAAACGGCTTGCAGGATGTCGGCCAGCCGGTCACCGGGGATGGCTCCGGCTAGCGTATTGGCGAAATTGCGGTTGCCTTCGAAGGTCCAGGGCAGATCGTTGTATTGCTCGTTTTCGTAGTCCACAAACTGGAAGTAGGTATTCACGAAGTAATCCAGCTCGTTGGGGTATTTACCATCGTTCTCCGTTACGTAGCTGAGGTAAGTGTTCATGGTGACCACCTTGGCCAGTAGCGAATTCTCCGCCTGTACGGTTTGGAGGAGTTCCCTCTTTTGCCGATCAATGGTCACCAGAGCGGCCGTCTCCTGCTTCAGGGTAACGGTATCTCCTTTAGCCGCCGCACTGTTGTAGGCCCGCATGGTAGTGGAGAAAGCAGCGTTGTTTTGTTGAAACTGCTTCTTCAGTTCCTGATATTGCTTATTGATTGGCGAGTCGGAAATGGCCGCATTGCGCATTTTACCGCAACGACCACTGATGATGATGGCCTCGTCTGAACCAAGCACAAGGGGAAGAACGTCACCAGCCGATGGCCCAACGTAGCGGAAAGCCGGAGCGTCGATCTCGAAAACAGTGTTGTAGGTTCCATCACCACTGCCGTCAAGCGCTTGCTCTAAATTGAAGCCCACACCATTAAAGGAATAGACGTTCATGACCTTGCAGCCCGTGGCTTCCACGGTGATGGTCGTTGATTGTGCCGCCAGCGGCAGCGCAAAAAACAGGAGGAAAACAATACGTAGATAGTTCATAAGAGCACAAAATTACGAAATTGGGGCGGGGTAGAGCCAATGGAGCGTACCTGTCTGTATAGCAGATGGCAGAAATGAGCGCATAATTTGTCCGATTTCTCAAAGACTTGGAGCATTCAGCGGACAGCATTCAGGCCAGACACGCCTGAATGCTGTCCGCTGAATGCTGAAAACCTAGAAGCAATAGTCATTTCTATTGCCCATATTCGCCACAGAAATTTGCCAGAAGAAGCCTAATAACATCCTTTCCGACGGAGAAACGACGTCTTTCGCCGAAAATTTGCCGCAGCCAGCACTACTAAGTCAACCTCTGCGCCCAAAGGATAGTTTTATCAACGTGTCGGGTTTAGAGCCCGGTCACCCAACAAAAATCTATAGTTTTCATGGCCCAATCACGTTCCCCTTTTGATCGTTCCCCCCTCGGCGGTATCGGTGGCTTACTCATCGGTTTGGTGTTTCTCTATGTCCTTTTCAAGTTCGTAGGCTGGTTTTTCAGCATTTTATGGTGGGCGGCACCCATCATTTTTATAGCCTCACTAGTCATCGATCATAAAGTATTCCTCGGCTACATCGGTAGCATCAAACGCCTCTTTCAGAAGAACTGGATCATGGGACTGGCGGGTGGTATCCTGAGTTTTGTCCTCTTCCCCATCGTCTCGGCTTACCTGCTGGGAATGGCCCTGTTCAAGAAGAAGCTACGCGAACGCGCCGTAGAAATGGATGAGCAAGTAAACGGCAAGTGGACGGAGTTTGAAGAAGTACCCGAAGAACCCCTCGAACTGGAAATTCCTTACGAAGAACTGCCGCCGGAGCCGGAACCGCTGTCTCGAAACGATAAGAAGGGGACGGAGTATGATGAGTTGTTTGACTGAGGGAAACCTCTCCCCCGGCCCCTTTTGCTGCGTAGCTTCTCCGCTGGTCTCTTCGAGCCCGCTCCGAGGTCCGAAGGAGAGGGGAGACGGCTCTGCTCGATTCGCTCGTGAGTTGTTCTCCTCTAACGAGCGGAGCGAGTTTGTCATGTCTCCCCTCTCCTCTGGAGAGGGGCCGGGGGAGAGGTTTTATCAGTCAGGGCCGGGGGAGAGGTTTTCTCAGTCAAACAACTCATCATAGTCCGTCCCC
>CALIGP010000021.1 GCA_938021455.1 uncultured Lewinella sp.
TTGTCGCCGTGGGGCGGACTGAGGCGTTCCCACTCTTTACCGCCGTTGGTGGACTTGAGGTAGCGCGTAGCCATAACGTACACTACCTCGGAGTCCTGCGGATCGACGTCTACGTTGGTATAGTAGAAGGGGCGAATGGTGAGGTTCACGTCGTCAGAGACGTGGGTGAAGCTCTCGCCCTGGTCGTTGGAGCGGTAGAGACCGCCCTTTCCGTCGGGCGCTTCCACCAGGGCGTAGAGGAGGCTGGGGTTGGCCGGAGTCACGGCCAGGTCGATCTTCCCGACGATGCCGGAGGGGAGCCCGCCTTCCAATTTAGCCCAGGTATCCCCGCCATCGACGGATTTGTAGATGCCTTGTTCTTCCCCGCCACTGATGATGGTCCAGGGGGTGCGCTGGCCGTGCCAGACGGTTGCGTAGACGATGTCCGGGTTGCTGGGCATGAATTCCAAGTCCGCGGCACCGGTTTGATCCGAGATGAATAATACTTTTTCCCAGGTCTTACCTCCGTCTTTCGTCCGAAAAACACCTCGTTCAGTATTCGGCACGAAGGCATTTCCGATGGCCGCCACAAAGGCGATATTGTGGTTGGTGGGGTGGATTTCTACGGCGCCGATCTGGCCGGCGTTCTTCAGTCCGATGTGTTTCCAGGTCTTGCCAGCATCGACAGATTTGTACATCCCCTTTCCGGTGATCACGTTGGAGCGCAGTCCGTCTGAGCCCGTACCGACGTACACGATATTCGGATCATTTTGCGCTACCCGGATGGCACCGATTGACGGCGTATCAAAAAAACCGTCGGAGACATTGGACCAACTCGTTCCGTAGTCCTCCGTCTTCCACACGCCCCCTCCAGTAGCTCCCATATAGTAGACATTGGGTTGGGTCCGTACGCCGGCAACGGCCGTGGCACGGCCGCCCCGGGTTGGGCCGACGTTGCGGTACTCCAGGTGGTTCAATTCGATTTGGGCGGGCAATTCGGCGACCGAAAGGCAGCAAAGCAGAAGTAGTACAATCGCTTTTTTCATTAGAGGGAGGCTTTTGAGGTTCTCTAGGGTAAATATACCCGATGCGAAACTACTCCCCTGCAGGAAGATCGTCTACACCTAGCTAAAGAAGCACCATTCCAACTTCAGGATATGACGGCAGGCCAGCTCATCGCTAAAGCTGAAGCGATTAGAGCTCGCGTTATAAAAGAGTTTAGAAATAAGGCTAAGCAAGAATTGACCAGATTAATGGATAAGAAAGAACAAGGGAAAATTCTTAGTGAAGAAGAGACTAAACAGCTCGAGGAAATTCTGGCAACCTATCCTGATTTGGGAGAAAAATAGTGAAGACAGGTACAACTTCTTCCAATAGACCTTAACCCCCTCCTGTACAGCGGAAGACATTACCGAAGTACTTGTCCTCTTGAGCTTCCGCCTAATTTTATATCTTTGCTCTCTACCTTTACCCCTCTAAGATTATTTGGCTATCTGTCTAAACGTAAATTTTCTTCCGCACTGCTGGCTTCGCCGGTGTGATTTCGGGGGTGGTACAGGTAGCAAACTCTTCTTAGCGGAATCGAGGAAACCGTCCGGCCTGACGCGCCGGCATTATTCGCCTTACATCAATTCAGTATAAACCATTTTTTATATGAAGCAGCTACTACTACTTGCATGCTTGTCATTGTTTACGCTTGGCCTTAACGCCCAGGTTTTTGTAGACATCGACGCTACTGGCTCCGGAGACGGAACGTCTTGGGCCAACGCTTACACTAACCTCAACGACGCGCTTTTGGCCGCCCCTGCTGGCAGCGAAGTGTGGATCGCGGAAGGAAAATACATCACCGTTGACACGGCCTCTTTCTTTATCGACAGAGAGATGACCGTACTCGGTGGCTTCGTTGGTTCTGAGACTATGGCCTCTGAAGCGGACCCCAGCAAGAACGAAACCATTCTTAGTGGTGACGTTATGCAGAACGATGTGCAGGGCGCTTACGACAGCGTTAGCCGGGCGGACAACAACCGAGTACTGTTCATTACGGACACCAACGCGGTGAGCATGTTTACCGTAAAAGTGGATGGCATCACGATTCAAGATGGTTCCATCATCAACACAGCGATTGACGCTGCACAGCGGGTAGCTTTCACCGGTGGTGGTCTGCTAACCTTCGCTAAGGTGGACGTAAGTCGCGTTACCTTCAAGGCGAACTTCTCTCGTTTCGGTTCGGCCATCGGGTCTTACTTCGAGACCGCTAACGGTTCTACTTACGATGACATCAGCGTAGAGAACAACTACTCTGGTCTTGCTAACGCGATTTGGGTTGAGAACACTGACACAGTGGCCTTCACCAACTCTAACTTCCTTGGGGGCACTGCTCCTCAGGAATCTGGCATGGCCTTCTTCCAGAACATGCGCGGCATTGAGTTTTCCAACTGTGCATTCGACAGTATCGCAACACCCATTGACCGTGGCTCCGCCATTGCTTCTTCTGGTGTTCTGGGTTTTAACATCAACGGCTGTACGTTCACCAACCTGTCTGCTGACCTGGGAGGTGCCATTTACCTTCGCAACTCCGCTGACTTCGAAGCTGACCGTGAAGTAAACGCCGATGAAGTCATTATTGATAACTGTACTTTCGACAATATCTCTACCGATCGCTGGGGAGGTGCTATCTTCTTTGGTGACATCAGCCACCGGGTTTCTAACTCTACCTTCACGAACATCGCCGGTAACGCCAGCGGCGGATTGGGCGGTGCGGTTTACGCACAGGACAACGACGATACCGTCTTCCACGCTTACGACATCAATAACACGACCTTCACGGACGTAACTGGTAACGTAGGTGGATCTGTATTCTACTTCTCCGGTGGCCACGACATCACTATGACGGATGTTGCCATCGATAACTCTGTCTCTCGTGGCAGTGGAGGAGGTTTCTACTTTAACGGTGACGAT
>CALIGP010000022.1 GCA_938021455.1 uncultured Lewinella sp.
AGTAGCCAAACCCTTGGCCTGTGTCACTGGCTTATCGGCAGAACGAAGCAAAAGAGCCTACGAAAGGGCAACTCTGAGGAGGAACGACGATCAGCGAAGCTAAACTCGCTCAACGCTTCTTGCTCTGCTTCAAAGAATCCAGCGGTGTATTACCCCCCGAGCTAAAGTAACGTTGAATGAAACCCCGGACCCAGAGCTTTTCGGGGGGCGGCCGTGCGCTTCGCGTCTTCCTTCGGAGGTGTCGTTGGCCGGTAGAACGGGGCAAAAGAGCCGTTAAGCGGAAGGGCTGTTCGAGCACACCCAAAACCCAAAACCTTTCCCACAAAATAGGGTAAGCGAAAAGTGCGGGATGAAAAACAGAGTGAGTAGCGAGTTGGCCCTTTCGTAGGTTCTTTTGGTTCGTTCTGCCGATTAGCCAACGGCACAGGCCAAGGGTTGAGCTTCGCTGATCGTCGTTCCTCCTCGGAGTTTGCTATCTTTTGCCCTTCAAAAGTAGGCCGCCGGCAGGCATGTAACACGGGAAGCTTAACGGAGTACAATGTGTCAATCATGTCTAGAGTCCAAAATCGTAGCGGACCATTGATTTATAAACCCAACGGCCTTGCTAATCCCGCACACTTACCCGAACATTATCGACGAACAAGTCTACTTCCAGGTCTCTGGGGTTAGCCGTAACGCCGATTTGAAATCGTTCGTAAAAGACGGGTTCACGTAGCGTGAAGCTTACCCCTTCTGCTGCGGCGGCGTTGCCCAGGATGGTAGCGTTGGGCATATTCATACCCGCTTCCGTAATAACGTCTTGTCCGTTAATGCTTAGGCGGTTTTGACCGGTGGCCTCATCGGGGGAGAGTGTCATCTCCCAGACGATATTTACCCACTCCTGACGGGGGAAGGGGAGGCTGGTCTGCAGCAGTGTCTCGCCGCCAATTTTCCCGCGCTCTATGGAAAGGAAATCATTACCGCCGCTCATCAGGAGTCGAACGCCCGGGCATTTGTTGTCGGGAACGGTGGGGTCCCAACAGGAGCAGCATTCAAGGTCCAGCAGCAGTAAGTCTTGAAGGTTGTTATCTGAGTCGATGTAGAAGTCGGCCTCTATGGTGACCGTCTGGCCGGCAACGGCGGCGAAGCCGCCGCGCTCAACGTCTGTTTTAGAGAGGGGGTTGTTCCCCCCGAAAGAGGAAACGCTTAGAGATTGATCTCCGAGTGTCGCCCGTTCGTTGGTGAGCTCTAACTGGTTGTTTCCTCCCGCAGTGTTGATGAGTTGTAAGGTTGTCCAACGGGAACCATCGGATGGGAAGAGGAGATTGAAATCGTCAGCTTCGGTCTCGAAGTCATCCACGAAGTCTGTGATCCCTTCGGGGACGATTACCGGGCCGGGAGGGTCTACTGTTTTTTCGCAGCTGCTGGTTAGGAATATGCCCGTAAATAAGAGAGCAGATAAAATTTTCAGAGTGTTTTCCATACCATAAAGACCGAGGCCTCGAAGGAAATGTGATGGTGGATGCTAAATTTAACTTTCAGGAGGGCTTTATCCTGGGTACATTAGGTTTTGTATGCCTAGTTGTAAATTACGGAGTGCAAGTTTCACCTTTCAATTTCAAAGATCATGTCCGTTTCCATATCCCAACGCCTGTCTGAAAAGAGCTTCCCCTTATTGCCCTGGCTTTTGGTGGGGATAATCCTGGAAGCCGTCATTTTTGGCAGCTGCTATGCCATGTTCGAAGGGGTAGGGGAGGCCTTCCGCCACGCCGCCCGATATTCTGGGCGTCTGTCTTTATTCGTCTACCTGTTCACGTTTTCCTACTTCGCGCTTACGTATCACAATACGGCTTCCGGGGTGATGGACAATGTGCGTAAGCTGGTTACCATTTTCTGTGTGATGCATTTCATTCATTTTGGCTTTCTGGCCATGAATGTATACCTCAATCAGATACCGCTCGTACCCTACAAGCTGGCGGGCGGTGGCCTGGGCTATCTGATGATTTTGCTGTACCCTTTTATCTTGACCCGCATCAAGCGCAAAGCCCTGCACAACATTTACTTTTTCTACCTTGGTATTGTCATGATTCTCACTTACCTGGCCCGGATCAAGGGGGAGTTTTCGGGCGTTACGCCCGGGCCGATTCATTATTTTGGTATGGGGTCGGTGATCGTGGCTTTTGTGGTGTATGGGTACCTGATGTTTGGGCGGAAGAAGCAAGAAGGATAGTTACACAGATATTTCTTAACTTTAGTCAGGCTGCCGGGGGGCTCTAAATAAACTACAGCCTCCCTTCCATTCACTAAAAATATAGCGGAATGAAACGTTTTTTACTACTATTGCCACTCCTGATTTCTATGGCCGGATTAGGCGCTCAAACGAATATCACTTTCTGTGTTGACATGACAAGTGTGGCGTCCGTGCCTGGCTTTGCAGCCCAGGCAATTGCCTTTGACTTTAATAGTTTCAACTCCGGATCGACGCCACTAACAAACACAGGCGATAATGTTTTCTGCGGAACTTTTGATCTTGCCGACGGCGAAGTTCGGTTTAATTTCTTTTATGCTGGCGCTAATGGTGCCGGAGGAGGAGAAGACCTCGCTCCCTTAGACGGTGAGCCTTGTGTTAGCTCAGGGGTAGGAGGTGTTAAACGCACCTATACTGTTGTGAACGGTCAATCTGAAACTGTATCGCTTGTTTGGGAAAGCTGTGATGCTCTTCTTCCCGTAGAGCTGTCACACTTTGGTGGGGAAGCGCTGGCAAAGACTAACCGGCTTTACTGGACGACAGCCCGCGAGGAGAACGTACAGTGGCACATCCTGGAACGTAGCGCAGGGCTTGATAGCTGGGAAGAAGTGGCACGTTCGGCAAGCTCAGTGGAGCCGCGTACGCAGGGTGCAATGGTAAGTATAGAAGAGCAGCGATACTCACTCGATGACGTAGCTCCGTTACTTTCCGCATATTACCGGCTCCGTAGTGTAGATTATGACGGCAGCGAAAACCTCAGCCCCATTCTTATGCTGGAACGAGCTACTGCTGGTGTCGCTCTGCAGGCTTACCCCAATCCTGCCGGAGATCGCCTGGAGGTTTTACTCAACAGCAATGAAGTAAGCACCGCAGCCCTGTCCCTATTC